>JAAZHD010000049.1 GCA_012510895.1 Clostridiales bacterium | reverse complement strand
ACAAAATATCATAACTCTTTTGCAATATATTCCTATTATCTTCTAAGTCTTTAGAACCTACGTAGGGCAACCCATCACTTTTTCTTTCATTACATACGGGAAATACAAATAATTTGAATTTAAAATTTTCTTTGTATTTCCTCAATTTACATATTCTGCATTGGCATTTGGTGTGTTCAGGATTATATCCATTACGATGAAGTCTTCCGCCTCGTTGACCAATAGAGTCTACTGGTGCAACTTCAGTCATCATCACATCCGCACTAATATCTAAGCTCAGTTCACAGATCTGCGTGCATATTAATATACAATTGTCTGTATTTCTAAAACCTCTCTTTTCAAGAATTTCTTTTTCATTTTTTGACCTTGTACTCGATGGCTTAAACAAAATTCGTATGATCTCTTCCTTCTCATCTCTATGAACCCGAGTAAACTCCGAATGATAACAAATAACATTAGATTCTCCTTTTAATACGGAATATATCTTTTTTGCCTTTTCAACTTGATTTACCACTATCATCTGCCTTACATCCTTGTAGTTTCTACAAAGTTCGACAAATTCTTTGTTTATTTTATTCTCTTCATTGAATATAGGAGCCTCCATTTTCTCGATATAAAATGGCTTTTTTATCTGACTACTCCCCGGAATCTTACTCTCTCCCCTTATCCAATCATAACTATCTGAATATCCATCCTGTTCTGCTATACGTAATAATGCATCTCTCATACTTGCTGGCATTGTTGCAGTCATAATTACATGGGGGATTTTAAAAAACCTTAAAAACCTTAACGCTTCTCCAATGAGCTTTATTGTCTCCTTTTCATAGTAATGGATTTCATCAAATATGACCACAGAATTTAAAATGTTAGCAAAAGCCCTGTCTGCATATTTATAGCTATGAACCATACTATAGAGAAGATGATCTACAGTTGATATGGTCACAGGTTTATTATAGAAAGTATCCTGATACTTGTGAGCTTGAACTTCTTCCTCTTCGTCATACTGTTTTTTTAAAAAACTCTCCACCTCTCCATGGTATATCCCGAGATATTTCGGATTGATATTGTAATTGTTCTTAAAGTCAATATACATATTGTTTGAAGTAAATTGTGTTGGCAAAGTAAAAATGACTTTAGATGCCTTTCCCTCATCAATTAATTTTTTCGCGAACAGAAGAGCAGCTGCCGTCTTTCCTTCACCACAGCCTGCATTTAGAATTACATTGTCAGTTTTAGCTTTTAATATGTTCTTTTGAAACTGATTAGGCACATCTACTATTCCGCAGCCTTCTTTTAGTATTTTTTTAGGATCAAATATATACTTATCGATAAGGAGATTTCTTACATCATCAATGTTCTCGCTGGTCATCACATTTTCCCATATTTGACCTTCAGGAATTAGGCTTTCAGCTAGCATGCTCGATAAATTGTCGCATAGGCATAATATAGATAAGAATTGAGTATAAAGAACCTTATCCACCAACCCATCCTTCCGCCTCTTACGCCTCATGTGAGTCACTTTTTTATAATAACGCTCATAGTTATTTTTTACTGTTAGAGGGATATCTATTACTGGATTGGACAATTTCTGTATGCCTACCAGTTTTAAGTCTTCCCTTTCCATACATTCATCTATAAAATTATTTACAAAACCTATATCCATCTCTACTTTTCCTAAACTCATTGTATTATTAGATGTAAATGCATTGTCATGTAACATTCCATGATGCCCCAAAACTGCAAGTACAAGACTACGCCTCATACACGACCATTGTGAATCGGCATACTTAGAATTTGGTGGTTCTCCAAATAGAATTCTGTCAATTAGAGCAAAAGAAATGAAAGAATGCCCAGGGAGCTTTTTCCCTTCTCTTAGAGCATCTTGCCATCTATGAAAACTCTTTCCAAGATCATGGAAATAGGCACCTACCAGCAACAATTGTTTGAATTCCTCATAGTCATAGGAAAACTTTTCGCTATTCTTTCTCAGTTGACTTTCATTGTACTGAATATATAGTTTTAGGACATCTGCTGTATCAAGCAGATGTCCCTTCAATGTTTGATTTTCTTTGCCCAATATCATAATGCAACCACCCTATTCCCTACTCTGAAGCCCTCAACATATTCTTCAAACTCAACACGCTTATTAACATAATATATCTCATTTATTACATTAGGACTCCTAGTTTCATAAGTAAATACTTTTGGCATACTTATAATTTTTGTTCCAGGCGTTACTGGCATTATGTCTTTTGGTTTTGCAATTATAGAATCAACACATTTACTCATAACCACTTGAACATCGTGTACTTCTATTCGTGATATTTCAACCAAATCATCAGATTCCCCAAAGTATAGGAGTCTACTCGGATTATTCAGTGCTTCCTCTATTCTCTCAATAAGATCTTTATTTGCTCGAACATATATATAATACTGAGGTTTGATAATCTTCTGTTTTATTACACTGGTCGAATAGTAATATTCCGGTCCCGACCTAGTAGATTTCATAATATTTGAATAGTTATCTACTTCCTCTCCCCACTTCTCTATAGATAGGCCTATGCTCATCTCATCCATAAGGCTGTAATCATCTTGCTCTAAACCCAGGGCATTTGCTATAAGTCCATATATAGTAGTTATTGGAGGCACTGGATATGTCATATGGACATTGATAGTATGGGATTTCCTAAATGAGCACCAATATGGTATTGTTAAGAGTGCTGACAAAACTTTATCCATATGTATACACTCCTTATAACTTTGCCTTAAGTCTGTTAAATACCTCTACCACTGGTAATATCTCTTCACCATTTTCGCCTACAACTTGTTTGAACTCATCTTCATTTTCTATAATTCCTGGTGTAAACCCTATAAAAACTTCATCTCCCAATGTTTTAGCTTCATAAAGCGCTGATTCCAATAAATCAAGCTTTGCATTACCAGCATCATCCAACTCAAGTACATTTAAACCCCTCTGATTATACGTTTTCTTGATAGTAGCAAATACTAACTGGGGAGCCAAAGATGTAGCCGCTCGCGCCTGTTTTGCAAAACCGCTTAAATTAAAAATACTGTCTAGAACCGCCTTAATTCTAACGCGTCTCTCATCATCACCAATATTTACAACTTCTTTCCATCCTTCCATACTATTTTTTGTTTTTTCTGAGCCTATTACAGGCTCTACAACTCTACCTATGTTTACAACATCTATGACTATGCTTGCCTTATATACATTTTCCGTCAATTGGACATGTGCGATCCTTTGATCCTTTGACTTTTTGTCCTCAGCCTTTTCTATATAGCTATGGCGAGTCAATAAATCGGATACTATCTCGGTTGGTAGTTGTCCCAATGCCGGACTCACCTTCAAAGGAGACCATCTGCGAGTTCCGCCTGTCCCCTCCTCAGGCTTTAAATATCCCCGTAAATCGCAAGCCCAACAATTTTCTACATCACCACACGGAGCCTCAGGTATACATTTTATTGCGCCTTCATACATTCTATCCATTGTCTGAAACAGGGCTGTTCTTAATGATTGTCCTGAAACGTACGGCTTAGTACCGTATGAATAAAGTTTTAATTCATTAATATTGCCGCTCCCTTGGCCAGAGTTTAAGCTTGATAAGTCGGCTTTAGCAAGCCATGTAACAGTTATGCATTTTATATTCATTTAACTGATACCTCCTCTTCTTTTGTAGAACTTCGCTTAACCTTATTTTCTCTCATTGCAGACAGGCAGGCATATATGAGTAATACATCCTTTGCCTCCGATAGATTTTGTGAGTTTATCTGATTTATAATATTTGTTACCCTATTCTCTCCAATTATCCATTGTTCATCAAGTGCATTGTCCCCTGAAGCCGATAATTTAAACATCTTAAACAGTATATTACTTATTGCCTTCTTAAACTGCATCGTGTTTGTAATGTTAGAAATTTCAGTCATTATCGCAATGTCAGTAGGAAAATATTGGCCCACCATCCTACCAAATATCTTCAGGTCTTCTGACAAAGTAGCATCTAGCAAATCATTCACCTCCATAAATTTTTTCATAAATTTAGGAAAAAATCTTAAAGCCCTGTATGTAATATTGTCTCGGTTACATCCCTCTTTGTATAGCATAAATATGTTCTTGGCAACAATGTGAATATTGTTATACACCACACCCTTTGCCAAACCCTCTACTATATTGGAATCATCAGAGTATATCTGATTTAGAAAATCTATAAATATATTACCTGTATCTATGGAATTATCGTCTAGGGATAACTCCTCTACTAATTTGAATATATTAGAATGTACATTTATATATGAAAAAGGTCCAAATACTACATTTCTTCCCTTTCTATAACGACACACAACCCAGTAGCTGATCTCACGCTGTTCCAGTTCGTTTAATATGGGAATATATATATATTCATCTTTTTCAGGAGAATATCTATATAGCATACTATAATAAAGTGCAATAAGTGTATTATATACATCCCAATGCTTTAATTTTACGATATTTGTACTATACGACAACTTAGTTGGGGACTGCATATTTTCTAAATTATTCCCAGTGTTTAAGTTTTGTCTCGTCTTCTCTATAAGATTAAAACTAGGCAGAATCGGTAAGAATATATTGGTAAACCTATTATCTATAAAATAAGGCGTATTTGGATCTAGTGCTGCAAATATATTTACAAAGTTACATACAGAACACATCTCTCCTGTTGCAAGACTTCCTAAAGCTCCCCGTATTGGCACATTATGATGTTGATTATAGAAAGGATTTTTATTTTGTGTCATACTATCTTTGGTATTGCTATTATATTTTCTGTTGCATATAGGACATAATTTATTTGATGCTACATCCTCAGAAATACAAGCTACAAATTTGCTCACATCTTTTATATAATTATTTCGTAAACGTAATATATCCTGCCTTATACCCACATAATTGCGAAGCAGGCTGTATTGTGATTTCTTTGGTACATTAGTAAGCCTTTCTTTAAGTTTTTCTATATGGGGTTCCAGATCGACTACCGTCGTAAAGACAACAAACCCATTATCGTCATATATAGGAGAATGCCCTATCAACTTTAGTTCGGGAGGCAATAGTGTCACATCGTTTATACTCTGTTTTAGAATCTCGGATATAGTATCAACTATTTCCTCTTTAGTACCATAAAAAGCTATGTATATCTCATTATCTATAATATACGAACGTGAGCTGTCAAACACTGGTCTACCCATAAGCTTACTGTAAAGGTTTACAGCACCCCTATCATACCACGGATCACCGGTTAATTCTATTATAAGCTCCATACACTCACCTCCTTTCAACATGCTCTAACATTCCAAATCCTTGGATATTATAGCTTCCAATTCCTAGTTCATAACATAATTCAATGAGTTTTGGATCACCCGTTATGGTTATCGGAAACATATAACACTTTATACTCTGCTCCTTATATCGGATAAGACATGCTGCTTTTTTCATGTCCATCTTCTCCGGATATGTGGCAGAGAAGTTTATCATTCTATCCCCGCTGTAATGCGTTCCATATATAAGGCTATATTTTCTTAGAATATTATTTCTCAAGATATCATAGAATTCGTTTTCCATGGGATGACAGAATTTCAATCTATTATTTTGTTCATGTATTCTCTTAGGAGCAACGGTGGGAGATAACATAGTAAAATTCATATGTTCAGTAAATTCAGGTTTCTGCATTATCTGTATTTCCTGGATCGGAAATGATATATTACCCAGAGTAATTGTATATTGCTGCGCAGTACTACTTACGAAAGGCAGAAGCAATTCTTCATAATGAGATGAAACATACCACCTTCCCTCTCCAGTTACAATCAAGCCTTTTCTTGTAGCTTTTCTAATGTCAAAAAATAGCCTTGAAAATACCAATGGCTTTATTGGTTTTCCTTCAGCATAATAACCTTCATTATGTAGCTTAGTCGAAATTTCAACATTTGATTTTCTAATCATATTATATAGAAAACCATTCAAATATTGGTTATAATTGTATTGCAGTAATTGTGGCGTCGGCGAATTTAGTTTTATCATTATCCGCATTCATCATTCTCCTCATACTGATGTATAATACATTTATAATTAATCATCTAATACTTGTTGTTCTCTAATCCCAACCTTTTTAGAGCTGTGAATGATAGAGATTTATGTAAACAGTAACCCACTGGATTTCATGAAAATATATGATTAATAATGCAATATTGACTTGTGGCTATTTATGGTCAGGTTTGCTACGATTATAATAAAGTCTTTGCAGTCTAATCATCACAATATAGCAACTGATACGAAAACATTTTCATATAATCACGTTGATTGTTATGTAACATAACGATGCATAAACAAAATATAATATATATCCAGTTATATGTATATAATTACTTATATTATACCATATGTTTCCTATTTTCGCAAAAGTTTCTACATTGCGATTAAGTCTATATAATGGTGTAAAAAGAAAAATAAGTTGAGCCAAAGCTCATGCCTCGGTT
>JAAZHD010000432.1 GCA_012510895.1 Clostridiales bacterium | reverse complement strand
GTGCAAGGTATTTCGCAACCATACTCTGTTAAAATACCTTAGTGAAACCTATACTTCAGCATATGCAGACGGTGAATGGATTACCATGGAAGGTAATTATATACAGCTCTAGTGCTTTAGCTGTTGTATATTGAACAATTATTATGCAGACAGAGAAGAAATTTAAGGGGTGATTTTGTTGAAAGTTCTATTAATCAACAGAAGTTCCAGACCTCAAGAATGTACATATACTGCGTTGAATGAAATTATTAACGTTTTGGAAGGAGATGGTATTGAAACAGAATTTTTTCAAACAGGGAAAGAACCGATTCGAGGATGTACTGCATGTAGAGGATGTAGTGTTATAAACAGGTGTATTTTTGATGATGACCCTGTAAATGCAGTATTGGAAAAAGCAGAAAAGGCAGATGGGTTTGTTTTTGGTTCTCCTGTGCATTATGGAGGTCCATCAGGCAATATTAAATCACTTTTGGATCGGGTCTTTTATTCAGCCAGAGACATGTTTTTTAATAAACCGGGAGCTGTCGTTGTCAGTGCAAGGCGCGGCGGGGCATCTGCTGCTTTGGATCAGTTGAATAAATACTTAACCGGCTGCGGCATGATTGTTGTTTCCTCTCAATACTGGAATATGGTACATGGTAATACTCCGGAAGAAGTCAGGCAGGATCTTGAGGGCATGCAGACATGCAGGACCTTAGGCAGGAATATGGCTTGGCTGTTAAAATGTATCCAGGCAGGAAAGGAAGCCGGGATTCAATATCCTGTACGTGAACCCAGGGTAGCAACAAACTTTATCCGTTGATAAAAAGCAGTAAGACTGCTTCAATACATAATTATTTGATTTTGAAATATATGGTATAAGAGGTTAATATAATGAGATTGTTTATAGCTATAAATTTCGAGGAAGAAATAAAGAGCAAGATAAATGAAATTATAGATAAGATAAAAGGATATGCTGTCCAGGGAAGGTTTGTGAAAAAGGAGCATATGCATCTGACTTTGGAATTCCTGGGAGAAGTACCGAAGGAAAGATTGGATGATATAAAGTCAGTAATGGATATTATTAATTCATCTCCTTTTAAACTTTCACTTACCGGTTTGGGGTATTTCAGGCGTAAAGAAGGTAATATTTATTGGTTGGGAGTAAAAGATAATAAAGCTCTAATGGATTTGCAAAGCAGGCTTCACAATTTGTTGCTGGCAAAAGGCTATGAATTGGAAAATAGGGAATACAAGCCGCATGTCACAATTGGGAGAAGGGTTTGTTTGGAAGATATGCTAAATGAGAATGAGTTGATGAAAACAATAAGTGATATTATTATCAAGGTCAATTCCATAGATTTGATGAAAAGTAAAATATCCAATGGAAAATTAATGCATGAGCTCATTTATTCAAAAAAGATATTATAATATTTCATGATTTGACACAAGGTACTCGTGTCAACTTTATTAAAAAATGTATATTTACATATTTGGGATCTGTAATAGATAGTGTCTACACGAGAATTATGATATAATAGAGAAAACGCATAGGAGGTTTTCTCTATGGAGCAAGCGGCATACCATCGGCATGATATATCAGATAAGGTTTGGGCATTGTTAAAGCCGCATT
>JAAZHD010000431.1 GCA_012510895.1 Clostridiales bacterium | reverse complement strand
TAAGAGATCTGGTTAAAAAGCACGGAATACGAGGCTGCTTCCTTTACTGGTCCCACACTTTAAATGAAGAGGCCGCCGATTTCACAATGACCCTGGATGAAGAAAAGGGCGAATTTGAAATTAAAATGCACTACTGCCCTTCCAAAGGCAGGCTGCTTGAGATTGACCATATAGAACCCTATCATAATTACTGCGGCCACTGCGATGTGCTGTACAGGAGGGTTCTTGAAGGCCTGGGCTATAAATATTATTATGACATGTCAGAATGCAGCAAGGCCCGCTGCAGCCTGAAGGTAGTCAAAAAATGATAGCTGTGTGCAAAAACTAACTATATTAAATTTATCTGGTTCATGCTAAGCTGACACAAGAAACTAAAATTGGAGGCTTGCTAATGAGTACAACAGTAGTGCAACAATACTTCAATAAGATCGTAAAGCACCTGGAGACCCTGAAAAATGAAGAGTATGAAAACATCCTGAAAGCTGCCGAGATGATAAAGGAACAGATCAAGCAGGATAAAATTGTCTATGCCTATGGTCCCGGCGGTCATTCCAATCTGGCTTCACAGGAGATATTTTTCAGGGCAGGCGGGCTTATGCATATAAGCGCTATTCTGGATGAGGGCACATTGCTGAGCAATGGAGCTTTGCGATCCATGGCCATTGAAAGAACCCCTGGTTACGGGAAAATAGTGATAGAAGACTACAACCTTCAGAAAGATGATCTGCTTATCCTTATAAACGCATATGGAATTAATGCTGCCTTAATCGATGCGGCACTGGAGGCGAAACGCAGGGGAGTAAAAATAATCGCAGTTACTTCAGTTGAACACGCCGTCAATACGCCGCCGGATCATCCTGCAAGGCATCCGTCTAAGAAAAACTTATATGAACTGGCCGATCTGGTTGTAGACAGCAAAGTGCAGGTAGGCGATGCCGTAGTTGAGATAGACGGTCTGGACCAGAAGGTGGCTGCCATGTCTACCTTTGCCAATGCCTTTCTCTTAAATTCAATTGCAGCAGAGACTGTAAATGCCCTGGTTAAGGAAGGCATTGTTCCCCCCATCTGGATGAGCGGAAACCAGACCGGCGGAGACGAAGCCAATGAAAAGCAGTACGTCAGATTCATCGGACGGATTAAGAAACTATAATTGTACACCCCTGTATTTGACTAAATATGATCTATATTGGGAATATGGATGGGCACAGGCAGAAGTTTTTCAAATAAACCCAGACTGTTATTGTATGCACAGGGCCCGCCAAAAAGAGTTGCTGCCAGCACAGGCCCTTCAAGCTCAATATACTTCTCGGTTTCCCTGCCTGGAACAGTTAAGAACTTAGATCCATCCCATACTAAGGTTGCCATCTGCCTGTTTTCTTTCCAGGTGCAGCCTATGGCAATTTCAAATGGAGGCAGATCCTTTGCCTTCTGTGCAAAATAAGGGGAGAGGGCTTCACAAAGCTTAGGCCAATTGATAATTCTGAACATGCCCTGAGGACCTATTGTCCAGGAAGATGATGCAGCAGCCAGGCGCGCATGGGCAGGAGATGCAACTGCTTCCATTTCAAGTGAAGCCTTTTGTCCATTGGTCCACTCCATGGCTCCGAGGATAAGCTCTGCCTCTTTTCCTTCCGGTGAAACAATTTCCTGTATTATAAGGTCGCCCCTTGTTTCATTTATTGAGATGAGGTAAGATTCCCCGCCTGTAAACACCCGAACCTGAGGCCGGGCAAGAAGCAGTTCTATGGAACCCCGCATTACCCGGTAGTCTAATGTTTCATGCAGTTTTTTGAGTTTTTCAGCCAAGGCAGGATCTTGTTTGTCGGCTTCTTCCACTTCCATGGGCCTTATGCCTGCCCGTTCCAGAGATCTCCTGGTAAACTCCAGTCTGTACTTATGTCCGCAGGTTTCATAACCCAGATGATTATACCGCTGCCTGTCGCCCCAGAGTACTGACAGGGGAATCTGTTTTTCAGCCATAATCTCAATTGAGCGTTCCATAAGCCTGCCCATATATCCTTGTCCACGGCTTCCCGGGTCCACTCCCACTGAACCGATGCCGCCCACAGTAACGACTGAAGGGCCGATCTTTATATCCAATGGGTAAGTGGTTACATTGCCGATGATTCCGCTCTGTTTCCTGATGATTAGAGACCAGTTTTTTGCTTTAGCCCTGCGATTGGGAAAGTTTCGTGCGTAGAAGCCGCGGCTGTGGCCGAAAGCCCGTTCCAGAAACGCCTCAAGCTCCTGATATTCATCTCTTTTTGCCAATCTCATCTCTTCATGCACTGCAAAGACCCCCTTTAAATTAACAGCTATATTATATCACGGCAGAGCTGTAAGGCATCAATATAATCGATAATCGCTGTCTTAAAAGAAGGACTTCTGACATAAAAACAGAATTTTTACTTGTTTACAATTATCATATAAAAGAAATTTATTCAGACATAAGGACTATTTGTTTTACATCTTCAGGCGTATGGCGTAAGGATCAGCTTAAGGCATGTCCCGGAACAGAAGGGAAGGGGGAAAATATAATGAAAGCTTTTGTTAATGGAAAAATTGTCACCTCGGACAAAGTCATTGATAATGGGGTTTTGATCACGCAAAAGGACAGGATTTTAACGGTTATTGACTGTAAACATGAGAGGGCAGAGATTCCGGAACAGGCAGAAATAGTTGATGCGGAAGGTTTTTATATAGCCCCTGGTTTTGTGGATATACACTGCCACGGCGGCGGAGAAAAATACTTCTTTCAGGACCCTGAAAGGGCCAGACTGCACCACCTGAGAGGCGGCACCACCTCGGTATGCGCCACTTTGGGATATACCTATTCCCATGAGGAGACACTGGAATATGCGAAAATCATAATTGAGGCTTGTAAGAAAAAAGGAACCAATCTGGCAGGCATACATTTTGAAGGCCCCTATATCAACCCTAAGTTTGGCTCCAATTCCCACCTTACACGGCCAATTAACTCATCAGAGTATGAGGAGCTGTATGAACTGGCCAAAGGGTATATCCGGCAGTGGATGATATCTCCGGAGCTGGAGGGTGCTTCCGAGTATGCCGACTTTATCCTGTCAAAGGGGATTGCCCTGGCCCTTGGCCATACAGGCGCTTCGCCGGATACAATCTATGAGTTTGTAGATAAGGGCGCTTCCATCATCACCCACCTCTATGATGCCATGGGCTGTCATCTTGGAAATGAGTCTGTAAAAATAACAGGAATAATTCAGGATACCGTAAGCGATGCAGTGCTTGCCGTGGGCGACAGGGTATATTGTGAAATCATTGCAGATTCCCTGGCCATCCATGTTAAGCCGGCTAATTTAAAACTGGTTTACCGCTGCATCGGGCCGGAAAGAACCATTCTTATAACCGATTCAACCATTGCCCGCCTTGATCAGTCCGGTTTTGGGAAAGATGATATAAGAAGCGCGCCGGACCTTAATTTTAACTTAAGCGGAGGGCTGTCCGGAAGCAAACTGACAATGGAAATGGCAGCGCGGAACTTTGTTAAGTATACAGGCGCAACCATTCCCGAAATAGTGAAAATGGCATCGGAAAATCCGGCAAAAGCTGTCGGTATATATGATGAGGCAGGCTCCCTGGAGCCCGGCAAGCTTGCTAACATAATTTTATTCGATGATGAACTTAAAATACATAAAGTATACTTAAGAGGAAACCTGGAGGTTGAAAAATAATTATGAACATACTTGTAACTTTATCTGAAAGCGTAAAGAAGACATTTCTCACTGAAGAAATAACCCGCAGGATTGAAAGCATGGGCAGTATAACCTGGAACAGCAGCATCCTGACAGAGGACGACTTAAGGGAAAACATTAAAGGCATTGATATCTGCATCACAGGCTGGGGGACTCCCAGGTTTTCTGAAAAGGTGCTTGAAAATGCTGATTCCTTAAAGCTGGTTGCACATACAGCCGGAACTGTTGGACACATGGTTTCGGATGAATTCTTTGCCCGGGGGATCAGAGTAGTCAGCGCCAACAAGGTTTTTGCGGAATCCGTTGCAGAAAGCGTTATAGGATATCTGTTAACTGTCCTGAGGGACATACCCTATTATACTAATAAGATGAAATCCGGCGGCTGGAAGGATCCGGACTATTATAACAGGGGTCTTTTGGATCAGGAAATAGGCCTGATAGGTTTTGGAGAGATCCCCAGGTATCTGGTTCCCATGCTGAAGCCCTTCCGGGCAAAGATTAAAGCTTTTGACAAATATGTGGATGCAGCAGCCATGGCAGAGTACGGGGTGGAGAAGGCGGCTATTGATGAAATTTTCGCCGCCTGTCCTATTATCTCGGTGCACCTGCCGGCCACTGAGGAAACCCGCCATATGATTGACAAAAAGCTGTTGGAAAGCCTCAGGGATGATGCTGTATTCATCAACACCTCCCGGGGCAGTGTAATAGATGAAGATGCTTTGCTTGAGGTACTTAAAAAGAAGACCGGAGTGAGAGCGGTTCTGGATGTATTCCAGAAGGAACCTCTGCCTGATAACAGCCCTTTCAGGAAACTGGACAATGCATACCTGATACCGCATATGGCAGGTCCGACGGTTGACAGAAGAAAGTATGCAACAATGGCGGTCCTGGACGATATTGATAATTTTATGAATAAAAGACCCCTGGTACATGAAATTTCCGCTGAAAAAGCATCCCGGATGACCAGATAGAATGAAGTCTGCTATTGTTTAATATCAGAATGAGATCAGCATCATTTTATGGGCGCGGCTCCAGCACAAATTCAAATGTAAATTCAGGCTCGTTTAAGCGGTATTTTTCCAGGAGAGCCGGACCGCAGCTGTTGGAACCGATGCCGCTCTGGCGGTAATCCAGGCAGAAGACAGTGTATCCTAACTTTTCCAGTTCGTAATTATGCTTTTTATTGGTCAGTTCTTCCTGGGTGTAATTGGATGCATTAAAGCTTATGGGCTCATTGACAGCTCCTGCAAATATTCCGCCGTCCCTGCCTTTTACAGTGACCCATTCACAGCCGTAATGGCTGCCGTTCTCCTGGGGCTTAATATAGTCTTCGTGCATCTCGGAAACAGGGGATGAAAAAGCTCCGATCCAGCCGGCTCTGCGCTTGTCAATATAGCTTTCATGAGGCCCGTATCCGAAATACTCAACCTGATTCATGGTTTCGGGCAGGAACATACGGATTCCGAATCTGGGCAGGAAGGGTGATGCGGCATTCTTTTTAACATCCATCCGGCAGGTTATCCGGCCGCTGCCCTCAATTCGCCAGCTGCTAGTAATATCCAGGTGCCTCTGCATGGAAACAGCTGATATGGAC
>JAAZHD010000430.1 GCA_012510895.1 Clostridiales bacterium | reverse complement strand
TCAAATTTCCATCCGATACTATTAGATTCAATTATGCTGTCAATTTCTTTCATGTTTCGATTATATCCGGATATTATATCTTTAATATATAATATATCATTATCATCTAAATCCCATTCTGCAACCATATTCTTTAACGCATTTAGATCAGATTCGTTATTAAAATTACTTTGATATAGCAAACACATCGCAGCTTCTCTTGCTGACTTTCTTGCCATGTTATCCTCCTAGGGTTATTCTTATTTTTTTATTGTTGTTCCATTTTATCTCGAATTCCACTTGGCAATATCTTGTTCAAAAAGGAATAAAAACTCTCATTATTATCATGAAAGCTTCCTAGCCAGTATCCAAGCAATATACACAGAAGTAGTAGCAAGACCCGCCAAAAGCCTATCAGTAGAATGAATACACCAAAAATCAATCCGCAAAGAATGCCGATGGTTTTTCCTTTATGGTTTTCGAAAAAGGCCAATAGAAACTCTTTCATTTATCTTCCTCCTATTCAACCCGAACCGGCTTATTTACTTTTAGATTTCCGATGTAAACTTGTACTTCATTAACTTTTACACCAGAAATAGACTCTACATACTCCTTTACCTTATTCTGGATATTACGTGCAAGTTCCGGAATAGCGACATCAGGCAAGACAATGATTCTCAGTTGAATTCGAGTTCCTGCCGGGTCAGGAATTACTAAGCTTTTGACTTCACAAACTTCTTGGAATGTATTTACAGTTTTTTGAGCAAGAGTATCCAAAGTAGTAACTGAAATACCAATAGAGCCTAATTCAGTAGAAGATAAAACAGCACTGATAGGTTTTTTTCGTTGCCAGCTTGCGATAAAAAGGCGGAGGCTTATTAATAATAGCATAATAGATAGTAGAATTGAAATTACCATAGATTCGCCATTTTGCATGTTAAATATGAACTTATCAATCAATATATTTGGTATTATTTTCAGAGTAAACATCAATAAACCTATTGCCAATAGCATTAAGAATAATGTTATTATTGATAGCAGGATACGATCCGCGAGTCTCATCTTCATCAGTATCTTCCTTTCAAAAAAGTATGTATTTTAGTCTAAATACCAGCAACCCTCTGAATAATCAGAGGGTTTTATATTTATTTAACCTTTGGTTCCGGTTCCTCAACTTTTATCTCTTTTTCAAAATTTACACCTTGGATATGTATGTTGACTTCTATTACATTTAAGCCAGTCATATTCTCAACAGCCTTTTTTACATTTTCCTGTACATTCCAAGCTAATTCTGGAATTCTGATGCCATAATCTACTATTATAAAGAGATCGATCGCAGCTTCTTTTTCTCCAACTTCAACTTTAACACCTTTTGCCAAGTTTTTTCTTCCCAATTTTTCCACAATTCCGCCTGCGATACCACCGCTCATTGCTGCTACTCCCTCAATCTCCATCGCTGCCAAACCTGCTATAATTGCTACTACTTCATCTGCAAAGGTAACTTTACCATAATCCTCTGAAGATTGTTGTGTCAAAATTTCCACCTCCTATATCGATTTGTGTTTTAATTATATCAAAAAAATACTATCGTTACAAATAGTTTCCGCCATATAAACCTAAATCTTGGGTATGATCTTTATATTATTGGTTTCTATCCCGGATTCGCGTTTTACTATATCAAGTATAATTGCTATTTCTTCTGGGACGAGCTCTGGTTTGTCTACTATTACATTTACATTCTCCCGGTGTATAATGACAATGGCGTCAGGAAAGCCTTTTGCTTTAATTAGATTTTCAATTACTAGTTCTGATTCCATATTAGAAGTAATCTCTAATAATTGAGATTGTGCTTCCTTTACCATTTCTTCATCGGAGTTTGGGTTCTCTACTATGGATTTTATATAAGCCACTTCTTTACTGCGTTCTTGTTCTCTTTCAAAGCGATAATCACGGAAAAAGGCCGAGGAAGTAGTTATTGCAGTATCATCATGATTATTCTTACTGTCCTCATCCGAATACGAGCTTTTATCATCGTCCAGATTTGATACTTTTATCTTGCTGCTTTCATTGTTTGATTCTGCTGCTGGCGTCATGTTTTTAGTTAAATTCACGGGGACAAGATTATGATTGTAAATAAAATTTAAATAACCTGCTGC
>JAAZHD010000429.1 GCA_012510895.1 Clostridiales bacterium | reverse complement strand
TTGAATATCTCCTTTCGCATACATGACATTTTATCAGAATAAATTCAACATGACATTATCATAGAATAACTACATATATAAAAAAAGAGAGGAGCGTTTTAACCATGAAAGATCAATCTATTTTGAAAGCAGCATTAATAGAAAGACAGGAGTATTTAGAAGACTTGATCAGTAACTATCATTTGATGGAAGAACAAATTGCTGAACTCGAACATGATATTGACAAGCTTTTCTTAAAACTAATGGAAGAATCCAAATAGAAGTCAACTCCAAGTCTGGTAAATATATATCTTATCATTCTGAAAATTAAGCACCGTCTCGCGACGGTGCTTTTTAAACCTTGCTTTTCTTTATTGACTTCATTATACTAAATTGTATGTTCCCTATAGATCATACACAGTATATTCGGAAGGAGCAAAATTATGTCAAATGAAATTCGCGAAATCGCAAAGCGCATGAGAGCACTTCGGGAAATAGAAGACTTGTCCCGCGAAGATATGGCAGAACGCCTTGATATCACGGCTGAAGATTATATTAAATACGAAGCCGGAGAAACTGACATACCAATCAGTGTCCTATTTAAAATAGCTGAGGAATTTAATGTGGAATTTACTGCCTTGGTAACAGGACAGGATCCTAAACTTCATAGATATACATTGGTTCGCAACGGAAAAGGCCTTGATGTAAACCGGAGAAAAGATTATACATATAAAAGCCTGGCATATAATTTCATAAATAAAAAAGCTGAGCCTTTTCTGGTCGTTGTAGAACCAAAACCCAATGACTGTCCTATTCCCCGCAATTCCCATCCTGGTCAGGAATTCAATTACGTTTTAGAAGGAACATTAAAAATTGTTTTGAATGATAAGGAAATCATTCTAAATGAAGGAGATTCCCTTTACTTTGATTCCTCCCTTGTGCATGGTATGCAGGCATTAAACAATAAAACTGCAAAATTCCTGGCAATAATATTATGACTGCTATATTAATCTTACATTTTTGGTATAAGGGTTATCAATCTATCTAGTAAATTAATTTGTCCATTAAACAATTATATCTTGTAAAGAAAACAACAATATGAATGAGGGTTACAAATGCTGAATACTATTAGAAACATAAGATTTAACTCATATGAAGAGTTAATGGAACAATTTCATCTGGACATTCCGGATAATTTTAACTACGCCTATGATATTTTTGATCGAATAGCTATAGAAACACCTAATAAAAATGCTTTAGTTTGGTGTGATGACAATGGCGGAGAAATGAGATTTACATTTGGTGAATTAAAGGAAAAAACTGACCGAACTGCTAATTACTTGTCTTCTATCGGCATTCAAAAAGGAGATCCAGTAATGTTGATATTAAAAGGCCGATATGAATTCTGGTTTTGTATTTTGGCTCTTCATAAAATTGGAGCTATCTGTATTCCGGCAACTCATTTGCTCACAAAAAAAGATATAGTATACCGGAATAATGCAGCTGATATAAAAATGATAATTGCTGTCAACGATACTAATGTCGTAAAGCATGTTGAAGATGCGGAAAGTGAATCTCCTACATTGCAACATAAAATTCTAGTTGGAGGAGCAAAGGACGGCTGGTTAGATTTTAATAAGGGCATTGAAGAGTCAGAACATGTATTTCCCCGTCCAACCGGAAAAAACCAAACTTTCAACGATGATATTTTACTGCTCTATTTTACATCGGGTACAACAGGTCAGCCAAAAATGGTACAGCTAAACTACACCTATCCATTAGGTCATATAGTTACAGCTAAGTTCTGGCAAAACGTAATAGATGGTGGTTTGCATTATACTGTAGCTGATACAGGCTGGGCTAAAGCTGTCTGGGGAAAAATTTATGGACAATGGATATGCGGCAGTGCCGTATTTGTATATGATTATGATAAGTTTGATCCGAAAAAAATGTTGGAAAAAATAGTTAAGTATAAAGTTACTACCTTCTGTGCTCCTCCTACTATATACCGGTTTCTGATAAAAGAGGACCTGCGGCAATATGACCTCTCTTGTTTAAAGTACTGTGTTGTGGCGGGTGAACCTCTGAATCCTGAAGTCTATAACCAGTTTAAAAACTGCACAGGACTAAGCTTAATGGAAGCCTACGGACAGACAGAACTTACAGTAGCTTTGTGTACCTTCCCATGGTTGGAACCAAAACCCGGTTCCATGGGAAAACCGGCTCCAGGTTACGATATTCTATTACTGGATGAAGACGGGAAGCCTTGTGACACGGGTGAAGAAGGACAAATTGTTATACGAACATCCAATTATAAACCAATTGGTATGTTTGATGGTTATTATCGAGACAAAGAATTGACAGAAAAAGTATGGAAAAATGACCTTTATTATACCGGTGATATGGCTTGGTACGATGAAGATGGATATTATTGGTTTGTCGGAAGGGCTGATGACGTTATTAAAAGTTCCGGTTACCGCATAGGACCATTTGAAGTGGAAAGCGCTCTTATGGAGCATCCTGCTGTTTTGGAATGCGCTATAACTGCAGTTCCTGATGAAATTCGCGGCCAGATTGTTAAAGCTACAGTAGTGTTGGCTAAGGGTTACACGGCCAGTGATGACATGGCTCTGGAGTTACAGAACCATGTTAAAAAGGTAACAGCTCCATATAAATATCCCCGTATTGTTGAATTTGTTGAAGAATTGCCAAAGACCATAAGCGGTAAGATTCGCAGAGTTGCAATACGTAATAAGAACCAAAAGCTAAAGTAAAAATAGAAAAATCGGAAGGAACCACTTAAAAACGCCTTCCGATTTTCCTTTATTCAATTCTTTTGTCTCACTTTATATAATGGCGGATTTCTTTAGTTAGGAATCACATTGAATTTTACGCCCGGCAGCATTTGTTCCATATTATGTATTAGGGAATTTTTACTGCCTGGTTCAGGTGACTCTCCCATTACAATTTCAGTTATCTTATTCTTCTTTGCGTAGTCAAGCAGGGTGTTTAATATATTATCCGAACGTAAAACAGTCATCTCAGCTCCTGCTTTCTTAGACACCTGAAATAGGTATTCCAATGCCTCACCTTCGTCAGGATTGCCAAGAACATTATCTCCCGCCTTAGTAACGTGAACGACTGTCATCTGCCCTACACCATTGGTAAGCTTTTTCCCGATTCTTATCAGCCGCTCACAGGTTTTCTGACGGGTAACGCAAACCATAACTTTCGGTACACTCACTCATAATCTGCCCCTTTTCGAACCTATGATCTTGTCACAATATAATTATATCATGGGTGATGTACCTAAATCATTACTTTAGGGTAAAATTCATCTTTTGTTTACATTTCAGATACCGGTAACAGGCAGTCGGATCAAGATAGAAAACTCCTAAGAACCTTATTGAGTATACCGCCATTTTCATAATATTCAAGCTCTACCAAGCTGTCCAGTCTGGCAATTGTCTGGAAGATAATACTGGTTCCATCCCTGCGGCTTGCCGTTACAGTTAACCTTTTATTTGGCGATAATTTACTGATTCCTGTAATCTCTATGGTTTCATCGCCTTGAAGACCCAGGCTCTCAGCGTTTTCCCCTTCTACAAATTGAAGCGGCAATACTCCCATTCCAATTAAATTACTTCTGTGAATTCGTTCAAAGCTTTCTGCAATAACAGCCTTAACACCCAAGAGGGCTGTCCCTTTTGCTGCCCAATCCCTTGAACTCCCTGTTCCATACTCTTTCCCGGCAAGAATAACCAATGGAGTTTTACTCTCTTTATAAAGCATACTTGCTTGATAGATTGACATTATCTCACCGCTGGGAATGTGTTTAGTAAACCCTCCTTCACTGCCTGGAACCATTTTGTTTCGTATTCTGATATTGGCTAATGTACCCCTCATCATAACCTCATGGTTGCCTCTTCTTGAGCCATAGGAGTTAAAATTCCGCGGCTCAACACCTTTTGAAATAAGATATTTTCCCGCATCAGACTCCTGTGGAATGCTGCCTGCCGGAGAAATATGGTCGGTTGTAACCGAATCACCTAAAATGGCCAGAATGCGGGCTCCCATTAAATCCTGTGGTTTTCTCGGTGTTATTTCCATATTATCGAAAAACGGAGGCTGCTTAATATAAGTTGAAGATTCATCCCATCGGAATTCCTTTTCGCTTCCAGCTTGGAGACTGTTCCAAAGTTTATTCTCCTTAAATATATCAGCATATTTATTTATATACATATCAGGTGTTATAAAGTTACGAACAACATCAGTAATTTCTTGGGGTCCAGGCCATATATCCTTTAAGTATACGGGCTTATTCTCAGGTGTATACCCTATAGGCTCTGAGTCAAAGTCTATATTAACAGTTCCTGCTAATCCGTAAGCAAGAACTAAAATGGGTGATGTAAGGAAATTCATTTTGGTAAGAGGATGAATTCTCCCTTCAAAATTGCGATTACCGCTCAGTACTGATGCTGTTGTTAAATCATACTTTTGGATAGCGTGAGTAACTTCATCTACCAAAGCACCACTATTGCCAATACAGGTTGCACATCCATATCCTACTATATGGTAACCAAGCTTTTCCAGATAAGGAAGCAAACCGGATTTCTCCAGATAATCCTTGACCACTAACGAACCAGGTGCCAAACTGCTTTTTACATATCTAGGCTTTTTCAGTCCCAACTCTACCGCTTTCTTTGCCAATAGACCTGCACCTATAATTACAGCAGGATTTGAAGTATTCGTACAACTTGTGATCGAGGATATAACCACAGAGCCTGTCTTTAATACTTCTGTTACTCCATCCTTATATTTTATTATTACTTCTTCTCTTACGTTGTTTTCATCCAAACCATAACCGACATCCTGATCAGGTGCAGAAACCAACTTAGAAAACTTTTGTTTCATATCGCTTAAAGAAATGCGATCCTGAGGACGCTTGGGACCTGCCAAGCTGGGTACTATAGTTGATATGTCCAGACGAATCTCATCAGTGAATAAAGGCTTATTTGATTTTTCTGTCTGATACATGCCTTGTGCTTTAAAATATGCTTCTACCAACCGTACTTGATCTTCGCTGCGGCCAGTAGCTCTTAAATATTCCAAGGTTTTATCATCAACCGGAAAGTACGCAGCTGTGGCTCCATATTCAGGACACATATTGGCTATTGTTGCTCTGTCCTCTACGCTGATATTCTTGACACCCTCACCATAAAATTCAATAAACTTTCCTACCACTCCATTTTTTCTAAGTATATTTGTAATAGTAAGCACCAAATCTGTAGCAGTTGCTCCAGCTGGAAGGCTGCCTATTAATTCAAAACCGATTATATCCGGCAAAAGAAAGTAATAAGGTTGTCCTAACATGCAAGCTTCTGCTTCAATGCCTCCAACTCCCCAACCCAGAACTCCGATTCCATTAATCATTGTCGTGTGAGAGTCGGTCCCTACCAGAGTATCAGGAATAATAACAGCATCTTCACCGATTTTCCTGCATTCAGCAACGGTTGCCAGATATTCTAAATTTACTTGATGAATGATACCAACTGATGGAGGAAATACTCGAAAATTAGAAAAAGCATTCTGAGCCCATTTTAACAGCTTATATCTTTCCGTATTTCTCTCGAACTCCCTGTCCACATTTTTTTGCAAGGAATCTTTTGAGCCAAAATAATCTATTATAACTGGATGGTCTATCACCATATCCACTGGAACCAATGGGTTTATTTTCCCGGGATCACCGCCCATTTCTTGCATTTTATTGCGCATAGCTGCCAAATCCACAGCTACAGGTACTCCAGTAAAATCTTGCAGAATAATGCGTGAAGGTATAAAAGGAATATCTTCACCAGTCCCTTTGCCTTGCCAGTCTGCTATTCGCATAATATGCTCTTCTGTAACGAGTTTCCCGTCAAAATTCCGCATTGCGTTTTCCAGTAATATTTTTAATGAGTAAGGCAGTTTAGATATATCTTTGCCTTTATCTTTTAT
>JAAZHD010000428.1 GCA_012510895.1 Clostridiales bacterium | reverse complement strand
CGTGTATACCGCGCGGCCTTGCGTACGGGAACGCAGGTCAGTAGCATATCCGAACATCTCGGAAAGAGGAACAAACGCATGAATATTTTGTGCCCCTGCAATAGTCTCCATACCTTCAATCTTGGCCCGACGGGAGTTAAGATCCCCTATAACATCACCGGTATAATCGTCCGGCGTGGTTACGTCTACCTTCATGATAGGTTCCAACAGGACAGGATCGGCTTTCTTCATTGCTTCTTTGAATGCCATTGATGCTGCAATCTTAAATGCCAATTCTGAAGAGTCGACCTCATGGTATGAACCATCCAAAAGAGTTACCCTGACATCGAGGACCTGGTAACCGGCAATCACACCGCTGTTCATAGCATCGCGGATACCGTTGTCTATTGCCGGGATATATTCCTTCGGAATCGCTCCGCCGACAATCTTATTGACAAACTCATAACCTTTTCCTGGTTCAAGCGGTTCGATCTCAATAACGCAATGACCATATTGGCCTTTACCGCCGGATTGCCGTACGAACTTGCCTTCAGCCTTAACAGTCTTGCGGATGG
This sequence comes from Clostridiales bacterium, assembly GCA_012510895.1. Classification (GTDB taxonomy): domain Bacteria; phylum Bacillota; class Clostridia; order Caldicoprobacterales; family DTU083; genus JAAZHD01. The sequence goes on along the minus strand of JAAZHD010000428.1, from coordinate 1,047 downwards.
TTTCCTTATATGAAACCTGGGGCTTACCGACAGTTGCCTCGACTTTGAACTCTCTCAAAAGGCGATCAACTATGATTTCAAGATGAAGCTCTCCCATTCCGGCTATAATAGTCTGTCCGGTTTCCTGGTTAGTGTATACTTTGAATGTCGGATCCTCTTCGGCAAGTTTCTGCAAAGCAATACCCATTTTTTCCTGTCCGGCTTTTGTCTTAGGTTCAATAGCAACATTGATAACCGGTTCCGGGAATTCCATGGATTCCAGGATTATCGGGTGGTTTTCATCACACAAAGTATCGCCGGTTGTGGTATTTTTCAGACCTACAGCGGCAGCGATATCTCCTGAGTAAACCATGTCCACGTCGGTACGATCATTCGCGTGCATCATCAGGATACGGCCAATTCTTTCTCGTTTGTTCTTTGTAGAATTAAGAGTATAAGAACCGGATTTCAATGTTCCCGAATATACCCTGAAGAATGTAAGCTTCCCAACGTATGGGTCAGTCATGATCTTAAATGCCAACGCTGAAAACGGAGCATCGTCAGACGAAGGTCTTTCTTCTTCCATGCCGCTGTCCGGTACAGTACCCCTGATATGCGGTATATCAATAGGTGACGGCAGATAATCCACCACGCAGTCCAAAAGCTTTTGTACGCCCTTGTTTCTGTAAGAAGATCCGCATGTGACCGGAATAATCTTTGTGGCAACGGTGGCCTTTCTGATACCGGCTTTCAGCTCGTCTTCGGTAAGTTCTTCCCCGTCAAGGTACTTTATAAGGAGTTCCTCGTCAAGCTCGGCAATGGCTTCCACCATTTTAAACCTGTACTCTTCAACAAGCTCCTTCATATCATCGGGAATATCTGTTTCATCAATCTGCCTTCCCAGATCGTCCCGATTATAATATGCTTTGTTTTTTACAAGGTCGATAATATCTTCAAAATGTTCTTCATTTCCTATAGGAAGCTGGATAGGCACTGCATTTGCGTGTAATATGTCCTTGATCATCTGAACGCAGTTGTAATAGTCAGCGCCCATTATATCCATTATAT
>JAAZHD010000427.1 GCA_012510895.1 Clostridiales bacterium | reverse complement strand
TCCCCCTTGAACAAATTGTATTACATTTTTATACAATCTGTCCAACCTTCTAAGGGGTCCTTAACATTTATATTCTCATAATCATTTTTTTCAATTACATCATATAGCCTATCTATTAAATTATCATTGTCATATTGAGTAATTACACTTATTGTGTTTTCTTTTATCAAGTCAAAATTGATTGCCGCTGTCTTAAAACTTTGTTTTAATATAAAATAAGGTTTAGTCCTGTGCTAAATCTTATAATCCACTGCCCCTATTGGATTAGTTGTTAATAGATTTAGAATAGTATCCTGTTGATCAATTGGATATTCTAGGTATCTCCCCTGAGTCGCTTCATTGGAAAAAAGTTTACTAAAGTAATAACTACTTGCTTTCTCTATATCGATTTTAAAATCAATTAAACCCTCGTTTTTTAAAACTCGGAGAGCAGATTTGGCTGCTATTCTTTGTTTTTCCAGGTCAGGCAGTTGTCTCAGATTCTCATCTTTATATTCAAAAACAAAGAGTTTTCCTTTTGTTAATTTCCTACCTTCCCTATTACAACGTCCTCCACATTGAATAATGCTGTCAATACCCGCTAGAGACCTGTATACTAAATCAAAATCTATATCAACTCCGGCTTCACCAAGTTTTGTACTAACACACATTAGCTTTTGTTGTTCTTTGTCATTCCTTAGAGCTGTCAATCTATTTTTCATTTTGCTTATTATTTGTAACCTATGAACTGGGCATTGATTGGTGGTTAAATAGATTACTTCATAGTTTAAGTCTTTTATTTCACTGTCCTGTATTAATCCATTATACAGGTTTGAAACAGCTTTCTTAGTGTTAAGAACAATTAAAGCACTGGATTCATTCTTCAATTGCTCTTTAATGTGGCTGATCAGTTCCTCTGTATTCAAGGTTGTATCTAATTGATTCCCCAATAGATTATAGTAAACTACTCTGTTAAATACTTCAGAATAATGAATTGAGTTTGTTACTAAAATACTTTCTAAATCATCATTATAAAAACATGGATAAGTAAGTGCATTCATATTATCGAAATTTGGCTGGGTAGCAGTACAATGCAGAATATTGCAATTCATAATGTAGGTTAAAAAATTTGTCATCAAATTGAAATTATATATGACTTTTGTAGGTAAACTTTGTACTTCATCAATTATAATTACAGAATTTATCAGCTTTGAGAATCTTCTAATATTTGTAGATTTATCTTTAAATAATGTGTTTGATAGCTGGACAATTGTAGTTAGAATAACTGGGGATTCCCAGCTTTCCTTAAGATATTCATATTCATTATACTCTTCATTATCAGCTTTATCATTTTCTATTTCGGAATCATAAATGACGTTGCTATGATGTTCTAATACATATTCTTCTCCTATTACCGATTTAATTGAAGAAGCGTTTTGTTCAAGAACAGATAAAAAAGCAGTACAATAAAAAATTCTTTGTTTATTAAACTTTTCTGCATTTGTAACGGCATACCTTAGAGCAGCATAAGTTTTTCCGGCTCCAACTGGCATACTTAACTTATATGCACCATTATTATATTTCTGTGCAAAGCTGTATAGTTTGTTTGCTAATTGAGTTCTTATTACATCTAATTCGGTTTTATAACACTTATTATTAAACTTTCTGTAAAGATTTTCTACTGCATGATTCATCTGTGTCCAAATATTACTTACTTCATTAACAGAATATCTTATATCTTTGATTTCTCTATAGTAATTTGATGAATTATATATATCCGCGTCCTTTAGGATAGACAATAAAAGTCTAACCAGTGCTCCATAATAAAAATTTAGGGCTTTATTTTTATGTGAATTATCAGCTTGCCTGGACGCCAAATGTCTTAATTTTTTATATACATTTATAAACTCTAGAAACCCTTGATAATATAAATCATATAAGG
>JAAZHD010000426.1 GCA_012510895.1 Clostridiales bacterium | reverse complement strand
GTGCCTGACCTGTGAAAAGAACAATCAGTGTGAGCTGCAAAAACTGGCCGTGCAGATGAACGTGCAGCAGATTAGATATGAAGGTGAACCCAGCCCCAGAATTATTGATGATGAATCACCGGCGGTGGTCAGGGATTCAGCCAAATGCATACTTTGCAGGCGTTGTGTTACAGTATGCAGCCAGATACAGGGGGTTAATGCTATTGCACCTATAGGACGCGGCTTCAATACGGTTATTGCTCCAGCGGGAAGGGCGTTCATTATGAAATCACCTTGTGTACAGTGCGGACAGTGCATTAATGTTTGTCCCACCGGAGCACTGACCGAAAAAACCGATGTGGACAGGGTATGGAGGGCACTTGAGGATCCCCGGATTTATACAGTGGTGCAGGCTGCCCCTGCAGTGAGGGTGTCCATTGGTGAAATTTTTGGACTGGAACCTGGAACTTCCGTTACCGGAAAATTGGTTTCTTCCTTGAAAAGGCTGGGCTTTGACAGGGTGTTTGATACCAATTTTTCCGCTGATTTAACCATAATGGAAGAAGTCAGCGAGCTCATTCAAAGAATAGATGAGGGCAGGTCGTTGCCCATGATAACATCCTGCAGCCCCGGCTGGATAAACTACCTTGAATATTTCTTCCCGCATCTTACAGATCACCTTTCAACATGCAAATCGCCTCAGCAGATGTTCGGCGCTCTTATTAAAACCTATTATGCACAAAAGCTTGGAATATCGGCAGACAGAATATTTACCGTATCAGTCATGCCCTGTACTGCCAAGAAATATGAAAGTCAACGGCCTGAGATGTACTCAAGCGGTTACCGTGATGTTGACGCAGTGCTGACTACCAGGGAGCTAGGAGCCATGCTTAAGGAGGCAGGCATAGATCTCTTATCGGGCGCCGAATACAGTTTTGATGAACCTTTTGGGCCGGGAAGCGGTGCCGGTGCTATATTCGGCAATACAGGCGGGGTTATGGAGGCTGCCTTAAGAACTGCCTATGAAATATTAACAGGTGAAGAGCTAAGGGATTTGGAATTTCATCAGGTGAGGAATCTGCCAGGCATTAAGGAAGCCGGTGTAAACATAGGGGATATGAAGCTCTCGGTGGCAGTTATACATGGACTGGGGAACATAAGGGAAGTATTGGAGGATATAGAAAAGGGAAACAGCCCCTATCACTTTATCGAAGTCATGTGCTGCCCCGGCGGCTGTATCGGAGGAGGAGGACAGCCGTTTTCCGATGATCCGGACGTAAGACAAAAGCGTATAGCCGGACTTTATAGGGAAGATGTAAAACTGCCTGTCCGCAAGTCCCACGAAAATCCTGCCGTGCAGCAGCTTTATCGGGAATTTTTAGGTAAGCCGCTGGGGCAAAAATCCCATAAACTGCTGCACACTCGGTATAGCAACCGCTATGAGCTGTTGCAAAAAGTTGATTAAAAATAAAGAAAGAATTAAAAGGAATTTCATCCTGGCATGAAGAAATGAGATCTGAACGCTCATCTTTCGTTCAGGTCTCATTTTTATCATTGGTAAGTTTGAAGTATAGAGAGAAGCTCAAGTGCTTCCCGGAAGTGAATGATGTCAGCAATCAGGAATAGGTGAGTGAAGTATTTATGGAGTATAAATACGGCAAAAATAAAAATTATGAAGATTTTTCAGCCGGCCGTGTCTTGTATAATGCAAAAGGCATGACTAATTTTCCGGTGAGGCTGGCTCAGGAAATATACGGAAGGTGTTTGGAATATTCGCCGGAAAAGGAAAACATCTGCTTATATGATTGCTGCTGCGGCGGAGGTTATCTGCTCACGGTTTTGGGATTCTTAAATCAGAATACTATAGAGGAAATTATTGGAAGCGATATAGATTCAGATATGCTCAGGATTGCAGAAAAGAACTTATCATTGCTTAGCAATGATGGAATAAACAGACGGATACTGGAGATAGAAGAAATGATAGCCGCATTTAATAAGCAGTCACATATTGAGGCGAGAAATAGTGCAATGGTACTTAAAGGTATGATTAGTAATGAAATTAAATATAAGGTATTTGGGTGTGATGCTTTAAAAACCATTGATCTCGAAATACAACCGGATATCATTATAACTGACGTTCCATATGGCAATTTGGTGAACTGGAGTGATAATGAGGGAAATGCAGTAGACAGATTACTGGATTCACTCTATGAAATTTGTTCTTCAGATACTGTAATTGGTCTATGCTTGAATAAACAACAAAGGGTCAGAAATGAGAAATTCATGCGGCTGGAAAGGCAGCAAATCGGGAAAAGGAGATTTGAGATATTTAGGAAAAAATAAGGAGTAATCGACTTTTTACGCAACGAGAGCAATAAAACCTTAGCGAGGTGTTTTAGTGTCAAAAAACAATAATGAGCATTTTGAGAAAAGGGTTAGGATGCATATTGCCCCTGGAAAAATAAGAATAAAAGAAAACATAGATATGTTTAAATGTCCTTTCTGCGGCGAAGGAATGAATTTTGATAATCTTAACAGCTTAATCTGCAATAATAATCACTGCTTTGACATAGCCAAAAGCGGATATGTAAATTTTCTTTTGAAATCTTTAAAACAAAAGTATGATAAGGAATTGTTTGAGTCAAGAAACTTAATATGCAAAATGGGTTTTTTCGATCCATTAGTAGAGAAAATGGCATGCTTAATAGCAAAGAATGTTTCCCGCAGCGCTGCCGATGGTTTAAACCATATAAGAATTCTGGATGCTGGGTGCGGGGAGGGTTATCATTTATCTGAGATTATAAAGAAATTACAGGAAAAAGATAATATCGATCTTCAGGGAGCAGGGATTGATATATCCAAATATGGAATACAACTTGCTTCAAAGAATCACAAAGATATTATTTGGTGTGTAGCTGATATAGCAAAGATTCCATTTTTGGATAATAAGTTTGATATAGTTTTAAATATACTTTCCCCGGCTAATTACAGTGAATTTGGAAGAGTCATCCGGAGCAATGGGCTTTTGATTAAGGCAGTTCCAAACAGCGGATACCTTAAGGAGCTCAGAAATAAACTATATCAGGGAACTGACAAAGAAGCATATTCAAATGAGAAGGTAATAGAACACTTCAGCCGGTATTTTGAAATAAGGGAAATTAAGAGTGTGCTGTATAAGGTTTCCATAAGCAAAGAAGAGCTTAATCATCTGATAAAGATGACTCCCTTATCCTGGGGGGCGGCAGAGGAGATGATTGAAAAAGCATCAGACAGCAAGATTGAAAATATAACTGCAGATTTTACTATAATTATAGGAAAGAGCCGTTTATAAATTATGCCGGGGTGAAGATAAACATGGAAAATAAACTGTGGTATAATACCGCACCTAAGGAATGGATGGAAGGTTTGCCAATCGGCAACGGCCGTCTGGCAGCTATGATTTGGGGTAATGAAAATACAGATCAGATATCCCTCAATCATGAGTGGTTATGGCGGGGCGTGAACCGGATGCGTGACAATGAACAGGCATTCAGCCATTTGGAAGAGGTAAGAAATTACCTGGAACGGGGAGATTTTTTCCGCGCCGCCGGTCTGGCCAATACCTATTTTGGGGGCCTTGGCGGCATATCAGGCCTGCCCCACAGGACTGATGCCTATCAGCCTGCCGGAGACCTTAATTTTACATTGGAAGACTGCACCGGCTTTCGCAGAAGGGAACTGGACATAGTTGAATGCACAGCCCGTGCTGAAAGATCAACAAACCGGGCTTTAGTCACTTCTGCTTTTATAGCACATCCTATATATAACCTGATAATCTGCAGGTGGCATTCATCAACAGGAAAATTTTCAGGAAAGCTTTGGTATTCCCGCGTATATGATGCGCAGGCAAATGAAAGCTGTACATACAGTGAGGCGGGCATTGATTACCATTGCAGCTTTAATAAAGGCATCAGCTTTAAAACAGCAGTTAAAATTAATACGGATGGAAAGTTAAAGGCTGAAACCGGCGGCATTGAAATAGAAAATGCAACCGAAATAATTGCTTACATAAATATAGCTGTAAGTGTTAAGGGCATTGAAGAAGAGCTTGCCATGTATCCGGTGCCGGAATGTGGGTGGGATGATTTGCTGGCCGGTCATATACAAGCTTTTTCTGAACTGCTGGGCAGGATTTCGCTGAATCTCTCAATACCGGAGAGCACCCTGCCGACTGACCGGCGCATAATGCAGGTGCGGTCCGGAGC
>JAAZHD010000425.1 GCA_012510895.1 Clostridiales bacterium | reverse complement strand
ATTGAAGAAGGCAGTATTGTCATACCTGCAAGGCTTTTATCTGAAATTGTACGTAAATTGCCTGATGCTGAAGTAAAAGTAGTTCTTAAAAGCAATAATGCCGTAGAATTGAACTGTTTGAATTCCCTTGTTACACTGCAGGGCTTTGCTGCTGACGAATTTCCAAGGCTGCCGGACATCAGCGAAAACAAACCGGTTGAAATAAACAGAATAGTGCTTGGAAATATAATTCGTCAGACCATTTTTGCAGTTGCAGTGGATGAAGCCCGTCCCATTCTGACCGGCGGGCTGTTGGAAGTAGAGGATGACAATGCAGTTCTGGTTGCCCTGGATGGATATCGGCTGGCTCTTAGAAGAGCAAAGCTGGAATCAGTTCATGAAAACATGAAGGTAATTATACCTGGCAAGTCCCTTTCCGAGGTAGGAAAAATTCTCGGAGAGGATGATCAAAATATAAGCATATCCATATCAGGAAGCAATGTTTTATTTGATATGGGTTATACCAGGGTTATTTCCCGGGTTCTGGAAGGAGAGTTTATAAATTACAAGCAAATAATATCCCAGGACTATAAGACCAGGGTAAAGGCAGATACCAGAATTCTTGAATCCAGCATTGAACGTGCTTCTCTGATTGCAAGAGAAGGCAAAAACAACCTTATACAACTAACCATAAAGGATCAGCAAATGGTAATTACATCCAATTCTGAATCCGGTCAGATATATGAAGAAATTCCTATATTACTGGAAGGAAATGACATTGAAATAGCCTTTAACGCCCGTTATTTCATGGACATGCTGAAGGCCATTGATGACCAGGAGATTTGTCTGGACTTTACTACAAATGTCAGTCCCTGTGTAGTCAGACCGATAAAAGGCAATAATTATACATACCTTCTGCTTCCGGTACGTATTTTCGCATAAAGAAGAAATCGAGAGGTATTAAATGGAAAAGGTAAAAATTCATACCGAATACATAAAGCTTAATCAGCTGCTTAAATGGATAAATATTGCAGATACCGGAGCTTCAGCCAGCCACCTAATCCTGAGCGGCAAAGTTAAGGTAAATGGAGAGATTGACAAGAGAAGGGGAAGAAAGGTTTACGCCGGCGACCTGGTTGAAGTGGAAGAGGTCGGAAGCTTTCTTGTGGAATAAGAAAGGGTGCTGGCTTTGAAGCTTAAGGAACTGGTTCTTAGAAACTACAGGAATTATGAAAATCTGGAGCTTTCCTTTGATTCGGATCTGGTCATTTTTGCAGGAAAAAACGCACAAGGAAAAACAAATATATTGGAAGCTATATTTTTATCCTGCACAGGTCGTTCACACAAAACATCCAAAGACAGAGAACTGATAAAATGGGGAAAAGGAGAGGCGTTTGTCAGGACCAGAGTATTAAGGCAGCAGGGTATCAGGGAAATTTCCATAGGGCTCTTCGCTAATGAAAAGAAAAAGGTTTTCATTAACAGGAATCCTGTATCAAGAATAGGGGAATTAATGGGACATCTCAATTCCGTATTGTTTTCCCCGGATGATATGAAACTTATACGGGAAGGTCCGTCAGAACGCAGGCGTTTTATGGATATGGAGCTTTCACAGGTACAGCCTGCGTATTTTTACTATTTGCAGCAATATAATCGCGTATTAAATCAAAGAAACAAATTATTAAAGGAAATTCAAAAAAAACCCTCTCTTATTTCCACTCTTTCCGTATGGGATGAACAATTGGCTGATGCCGGCAGTTACATCATTTTACAAAGAAAGCTTTTATGTGATTCATTGCAAATTATTGCTCAGGAAATACATCATCGAATTACTCAAGGGGCTGAAAAGATGCTTATTATTTACAAGCCCTCTGTATCATTTAATAATGCAGACCGAAAAGAAGTTAAAAAGAATTTTCTCAGGGAATTGGAAATAAGGAGAACCTATGATTTGGAAAGAGGCATAACAAGCAAAGGCTGCCACAGGGATGACCTTTTATTTCAAATCAATGGAATGGATGTCAGAACATATGGTTCGCAAGGTCAGATGAGAACAATAGTGCTTTCTTTAAAGCTTTCTGAGCTGGAATTTATGTTCAGGGAAACAGGGGAATACCCCCTGCTCCTGCTTGATGATGCCATGTCTGAACTGGATCCGATAAGGCAGCAAATGGTTCTTGAATATATAGGCAAGGCACAGACCTTTATTACCTTAACGGATATGGGGCAGATACCTGCTTTTGAAAAAAAGAATATGCAGGTATTCATAATAGAAGCCGGTAAAGCTTCTCCTTGTTAAATAAGGTGTAAACAGGATATAATAGAATAGATAGCCCTGTATAAGGTAATGTATGTACATAAGGAGGATTAACCAATGGTATTGCATATCGGGGGTAATACTGTTATTCATACTAAAGATATTATTGGGATTTTTGATATAAAAACTGCATTGAAAGCTCCTGCTACGCAGGAATTTGTGACCATTGCCAAAGAAGAAGGCTTTTTGGAAAATATATCCCAAAATCCTCCGAAATCCCTAATACTTGCAACCGTAGACAGTAAAACAAAAATATATCTGTCTCCAATATCCTCCGTTACTTTATTTAAACGCAACAAAACAGGGAAAGTATATTTATCAGATGAGGAATATAACAAGGGGGACATGAAGTGACAAACCTGAGAAACAATAACAATCATTATGACGAATCAGATATTCAGGTTTTGGAAGGCTTGGAAGCTGTTCGAAAGAGACCGGGTATGTATATTGGAACCACCAGTGCCCGCGGACTCCATCATTTAGTATATGAAATTGTTGATAACAGCATAGATGAAGCATTGGCCGGTTTTTGTGATGAAATAAATGTGGTAATACATGAGGATTCATCTATCAGTGTTGCTGATAACGGCAGAGGTATTCCTGTAGGGATAAATCCCAAGTATGGAATACCGGCTGTTGAAATAGTGTTTACAATGCTTCATGCAGGAGGAAAATTCGGCGGTGGAGGATACAAGGTATCAGGCGGTCTCCACGGGGTAGGTGCTTCGGTAGTAAATGCCCTGTCTGAGTGGATGATAGTTAAAGTCAGAACTGAAGGCAAGGAATATCAGATGAAATTTCAGCGGGGCGAAACCGTATCTCCTCTTGAAGAAATAGGGGAGGCAGATAATACCGGTTCTTATATCCATTTTAAACCTGATAGTCAGATTTTTGAGGAAATAAATTTTAATTACGATGTTTTGAAAAACCGTCTGCGGGAGATGGCATTTTTAAATAAAGGTTTGAAAATTACTCTGGAAGACAGGCGGGAAGAAAAGCAGCATGATGAATTCTGTTATGAAGGCGGCATTGTTTCCTTTGTGGAGTATCTGAACAGGAATAGAACCGCTCTTCACAGCAAGCCTATATATATTGCCGGGGAAAAAGAAGATGCCGAGCTGGAAGTGGCTCTTCAATACAATGAATCATATGTGGAGAATATTTTTAGTTTCGCCAATAATATTTCCACTCCTGAGGGAGGAAGCCACCTGGTAGGGTTCAAATCAGGTCTTACCAGGGTGATTAATGAGTATGCAAGGAAAATCAACGTACTAAAGCCCGGAGATGATAATTTTACAGGTGATGATACCAGAGAAGGCTTAACGGCAATAGTAAGCGTAAAACTGGCAAATCCCCAGTTTGAAGGACAGACAAAAACCAAGCTGGGAAACAGCGATATAAGAGGTTTTGTGGAAAATAACATAGTTGAAAAACTGGGCTATTTTCTGGAAGAAAATCCTTCAGTCGCCAAGCTTATTGTAGACAAGGCTCAATCTGCCGCCAGGGCAAGGGAAGCAGCGAAAAAAGCCAGGGATCTGACCCGGAGAAAAAGTGTGCTGGAAAGCGCTTAATTGCCCGGCAAACTGGCAGACTGTTCCGAAAAGGATCCGGCCCTTTGCGAAATTTTTCTGGTTGAGGGTAATTCTGCCGGCGGCTCTGCCAAGCAGGGCAGGGAAAGGAAATACCAGGCAATTTTGCCCCTGAGAGGTAAAATTCTGAACGTTGAAAAGACCAGGCTGGAGAGAATTCTGAGCAATGAGGATATCAAAGCTATGATAACCGCCTTTGGCTGCGGCGTAGGGGATGATTTTGATGTATCGTAACTTCGTTATCATATAATTATCTGCATGACAGACGCGGATGTTGACGGAAGTGAT
>JAAZHD010000048.1 GCA_012510895.1 Clostridiales bacterium | reverse complement strand
CCTTATCATGTATATATTTATAATTATACGTAAATATTTATAAATATGCAATAATTAATATAAATTATTCCAAAAAATCTGTTAATCCAGCAATCATATTTCGGAAATAAAACTCATAAAATAGCGGTAGGAGGTGGACAAACCAAACATTTAATTCCATATATTACAAAAGAAAACAGACAAACTATGCAAGTCTTTCAAAAACTTATTGAGGAAATTTGTGAGTATTAGCTATAGCTATATTCTACTTGTACAGCTATAATATTAATTGTATTAACGGTTCGCCGGAATACATTTTTTTGCATCGATGGGTGCGAAAATCATTTAATGGAGGGGTTCTAATGGCAAGTGTTACTATGAAAAATATCTATAAGGTTTATGATGGCGGTGTTACAGCGGTTAGTGATTTCAATCTGGACATCGAAGATAAAGAGTTCATCGTATTGGTAGGTCCATCTGGATGTGGAAAATCCACCACTTTGAGAATGGTTGCCGGTTTGGAAGAAATCACCGAAGGTGAATTATACATTGGTGATAAATTGATGAATGATGTTGCACCCAAAGACAGAGACATTGCGATGGTTTTCCAGAACTATGCACTATATCCGCACATGACCGTATATGACAATATGGCATTTGGTCTGAAATTAAGAAAAACACCAAAAGCTGAAATAGACCGAAGGGTTAAAGAAGCAGCCAAAATCCTGGATATTGAACATCTACTCAATAGAAAGCCAAAAGCCTTATCCGGTGGACAAAGACAGAGGGTTGCACTTGGTCGTGCTATTGTTCGTGAGCCAAAGGTTTTCCTTATGGACGAACCTCTTTCCAACCTGGACGCAAAATTGAGGGTTCAGATGAGAACTGAGATCACGAAACTGCACAACAGACTGCAGACAACTTTCATTTACGTTACTCACGACCAGACAGAAGCTATGACAATGGGAAGCCGTATCGTAGTTATGAAAGACGGTTTCATTCAGCAGGTCGATTCACCGCAGGAACTGTATGATCATCCAGTAAACCTTTTTGTTGCCGGATTTATCGGCAGTCCTCAGATGAACTTTATCCCGGTAAAACTGGTTAAAGAGGGCGACGATGTATTTGCTATGACCCAGAACGAGAAGATTAAGATTCCTGAAGGCAAAGTCAGAAAGTTCAAAGACTTTGGCGCTTATGTCGGACAGGAAGTTATCATGGGTATTCGTCCGGAAGATTTCCATGATGAAGAAATCTTCATACAGAACGCACAAGACTCCACAGTAAAAGCTTACATTGATGTTGTTGAGCTTCTGGGTTCCGAAACATTTCTGTACATGAATATTGACGGAGTAAACTGCATTGCTAAGGTAGACCCCAGATCTACTGCAAGAGCAGGCGATACAATTAAGATTGCCCTTGATACCAACAGACTGCACTTCTTCGATAAAGAAACCGAAGAAACACTGTTAACCAGATAAAAGATAAAGATTTCTGATGTAGTCAGAAAAAGAAGGATTTTTGTCATCAGAGCAGAAATATTAATCATGTAGGAGGTAATATTTCTGCTTTTTGTTTTTTAAATTTATCTCCTGCGGGTATATTTTTTAGGAAAAAAGTTGTGGATAATATTTCTCCTTTGCAAAGAAGGTTAAATTATGTATACTAAATATCAGAGCAGGTGATGGCATGTTAATGGAAAAAAGAATGCAAAAAATATTGGAGAAGCTGGTAAGAAGTCTCCAGGTTGAAACTGATATTCTGGATGCCAATGGAATGATTGTTGCCAGCAGTGACAAATCCCGTATTGGTACAATGGGCGATATTATGAAGAGCATTGTCGAGGAAGAGGACAAGGCCATATTTATTGATAATAATCGCACATATATGAAATTTACAGTGGACAAATCACTGACCTATTTTCTCGCCATGGAAGGTACTAATCGGGTTATCCGAAATTACTGCCTTTTGACTGTATCCCTTTTAGAGAGTCAGTTGAGGAATTCTCTTCAGAAATTGGATAAGGAAGAGGTTATGCGCCGTATACTCCTGAATCAGCTGGGAGAATTGGAGTTGCGTGAGCTTGTGCGGGATTATAAATTGGATTTGGGGCTTCCCCGCTGCGTATTTATTATCAGGACAAGGGGAATTGAAGCTGATAATGTATACAGAATGCTTCTTAAAGCCTTTCCGAGGAGTCAGGAAGATATCCTGGTCCTTGTGGACGGCATGACTGTTTCTCTGGTAAAAGCTGTTACTGAAGATATAGATGATGAAGATCTGATTCAATTGGGAAATGCCATTGACGAGACAATAGAAAATGAAGCTTCGATAAAGGCATATATTGGAATCGGCGGAACCAAGGAAAATCTGTTCAGGCTGCAGGAATCCTATGAAGAGGCCACCCGTGCCATAGAAGTGGGGAGAATATACAATACCAGCAACCGCATCTATATGTACAGCACCTTGCTGCTGGAACGTTTTCTGTATGATGTTCCCCTCCACTTGTGTGAGAAGTACAGCAAAGACCTGTTTGTAAAAGAGTATAAAAAACTCTTAAGCGATGAAATGCTCAATACCATCGAAAAATTCTTTGAAAACAGTCTGAACCTCAGTGAAACAGCCAGGCAGCTTTTCATTCACCGTAATACTCTGGTATATCGGTTGGACAAGATTCAAAAAGTCATGGGCCTGGATCTTCGCAATTTCCATCATGCAGTCACCTTCAAAATTATGATGATGTTAATGGACAGATATACTTGGGAGGTTTAGTATGTGATACAATTCAAAAATGTATCCATGAGCTATGATAATGTAACTCATGCTTTGCGTAATGTTAATTTAACCATAAACAGCGGTGAGTTTGTTTTTGTGGTAGGCCCCAGCGGGGCAGGGAAGTCCACTCTGATAAAACTCCTGCTTAAAGAGATAGAACCTACAGAAGGCAAACTTTATGTAAATAATGTTGATTTATCAGGTATAAAACCTAAGGAAATTCCCTTCTACCGAAGGGGTATTGGCGTTGTGTTTCAGGATTTTAGGCTTTTGCCCGACAGAACCGTATATGAAAATGTAGCTTTTGCCATGGAAATTGTGGAAGCTACCAGAAAGGAAATACGCAGGCAGGTGCCGGCAATATTGGGCATGGTAGGCCTTTCATCCAAGGCCAATTCCTATCCCAATCAGATATCCGGCGGAGAACAGCAAAGAACTGCCCTGGCCAGAACTCTGGTAAATAATCCTTCAATTCTGATAGCCGATGAGCCGACGGGTAACCTGGATATAAGGACAGCAAGGGAAATTATGAAAATTATAAACCTGATTCATCGCAGAGGAACCACGGTTATCATGGCAACCCATGCCAGAGATATTGTTGATTCCATGCAGAAGAGAGTTGTCACTTTCGACAAAGGCTGCATAGTGTCCGATGAAGAGAAAGGAGAGTACTCCTTTGAAGATTAGAACATGGAGGCTTATGGCAGGTCAGGGCTTTCGAAATGTTTTCCGTAATCGGATCATGTCTCTGGCTTCCATCAGTGCCATTGCCGCAGCTCTGTTTGTTCTGGGTCTGGTGCTGGCAATGGTTTTAAATTTTAATAACATAATTTCGGGTTTGGAATCAAAGGTAGAAATCACAGTATTTTTGAAAGATAATGTTCAAAGCCATGAAATTGAAGCTATGAGCAGGCAGCTCAATGACTGGGAAGGAATTAAGGAATGGAAGTTTGTTTCCAGGGACGAGGCCTTGGAAAACTGGCGAGAGGAATGGGGAGAACAGAAATATCTCCTGGACGGCTATACAGCTGAGAACAATCCGCTGCCGGACTCCTTCCACATTACGGTTGAGAATCCTGATTATGTAACTGAAATGGTGGAAAAGCTCAGAAAGCTGACCAAGGTTGAGGTGGTTCAGTACAGCAAAGATGTGGTGGATACCATTACCCGCATTGCCAATGCCACCCGTATTCTGGGTCTGGCCGTTGTGGTTATTCTGATTATTATGGCGATGATCATTATTCACAATACTATACGTATATCCGTATATTCCAGACGGCGCGAGATCAATATTATGAAATATATCGGTGCCACTGATTGGTATATAAGATGGCCTTTCATAATGGAGGGAATCTCCCTTGGCATAATGGGCGCCGTTATAGCCGGCTCTCTGACAGCGGGTATATACTATCTTCTGGTTCAGCAGCTTGCAGAATCCCCTATGGAGGGTAATATCCTGTCACTGTTGCAGCTTCTGCCCCTTGAGAGTATTATTTATCAGATTGTGGGTTTGTTCCTGCTGGTTGGCAGTGTTGTAGGCGTTATCGCCAGTGTCTTGTCTATTAGGAAGCACTTGAGGGTTTGATCCGGGAACCGGGTTTTGGAAGTCGGATCCCTGGTATTAAAGAATAGGACGGAGACCGAAAACAATTTGGGAGCTTAGGTTTATCCTGGCTCCTTTGTTTTTTTAATATTTCATCATAAAAGAAAGTTTCTTTGTATAAACATCCTGTAAATGCTATAATGAGTACAACGCAGGTAGTAGTTGGGAGGACATTTCATGATAAAAAAAAGAACGGCTGTATTGGCTGCCATTATCCTTATTCTTGTCACTGCTGTATTATCATCTGTTGTAACCGTTCAATTATATGAGTACATGATGATCAGCCAGGGCAATTTTATACAAGCTGAAGAGTATGCAGAAATGAGAGACTTCTATCGAAAATTCAATCAGATAAAGAAGGTCATGATGGAAGATTATCTGATACAGCCGGATTTAAATGTTCTGCTGGAAGGTGCCCTGAAAGGGATGGTGGCATCTGTAAACGATCCCTATACCTATTATCTTACAGCAGATGAATATCGGGAGTTTCTTATAGATGTTGAAGGAACCTATGCCGGAGTCGGCTTATCTGTGTCCGTGCTGGACAATGCCATTACTGTAGTAACTGCCTTCAAGGGCAGTCCTGCTGCAAAAGTGGGCATTACTTCCGGAGATAAAATTGTGGCTATTGACGGAGAAGAAGTTGACGGCACAATGCTGGATGATGCCGTGAGCAAAATGCGGGGCGAACCCGGAACAAAGGTTAAGGTTTCCATACTGCGCAGGGGAGAAGTGAAGGAATTTGAAATAGTGCGTGCTGTAATAGATATCCCGGATATGGAATACAGAATGCTGGACAGTGAAGTAGGCTACATCTGGCTCTACCGCTTCGATCAGAACTCAACTGCAAACTTTGTTGAAGCACTGAATGATCTGCATTCCCAGGGAATGAAGGGTCTGGTGCTTGATCTTAGGAATAATCCCGGTGGCTTGCTGAACGAATGTGTTGCCATTGCCGATATCCTGCTTCCGGAAGGTTTGATACTTTACAGTGAAGACAATAAGGGCAGACGGCAGGAGTACAAGAGCGGCAAAGAGCACATCGATATTTCGCTTGCGGTACTGGTCAACAAATACAGTGCCAGCGCTTCTGAGGTATTATCCGGTGCAATACAGGATCATGGAGTGGGAGTCATAATCGGTGAAACCACATTTGGGAAAGGATTGGTGCAGACTATACGCGGTCCCTTTAAGGAGGGGGATGTGGTAAAGATGACCACAGCCCAGTACTTTACTCCCAAAGGAAATGTAGTTAATGAAGCAGGCATCGTTCCTGATATCCAGGTTGCCGAGTTGGAAGAAGCCTATGAGTTCGTGTTGAATAATCCCACCAAAGAACTTCCCATAGAACTGGATGCTCCTCTTACAAGGGGGATTGAGGAAGTAAAGAGCATGCTGCGGGAAAAGGGAGAAATTCAGGAATAACTGGGTAAAGGAGTGATGGACGTGCCCGGACTGACCAAGATACTGATAACCGCGTTTGCCCAATCCATTACCAGTTTTTTTTATATCCTGATCCTGATGATGGTCTATCTGCAAATCAAAAGAAGAATGCATTTGGAAGAAATCTGGCTGGG
Source organism: Clostridiales bacterium (assembly GCA_012510895.1). GTDB lineage: Bacteria > Bacillota > Clostridia > Caldicoprobacterales > DTU083 > JAAZHD01. Next base: position 684 of record JAAZHD010000048.1, on the reverse strand, counting down.
GTTTCTGCGGGATACAGTTGTTAATCAATTAATGTATGCAATGCTGTATGGAATGATTACAGGTCTGGTTGCCAGCACTCTGATTGTCATAACCGGTGTTCCCCTTGATCTGAATACAATTTTGGTTATTTGGCCTTTTGCCCTGATACTTACCTTGTTCAATGAACGATATTTATGTTTTTCCTATGCAGGAGGAATTGCATCCCTTTTAAGCCTCATCTTTGGATGGCCTAAAATAGATGTGTCCGCCGTTATCGCACTTATCGGTATTCTGCATATGACAGAGGGCCTTCTCATTATCCTGGACGGACATCGTTATGCCCTGCCGGTAGTAATGGAGCATAAGAGGTTCAAACCAATCGGGGCTTTTGTAATGAACAGATTATGGCCTGTCCCCCTGGTTGTTCTTACTGTCCCTGCTGAAGCCATATCAGCAGCCGGCGGAACCATACCCATGCCCGGCTGGTGGCCGTTTTTTGGAATGCAGAATGAAAGCGGGCTGATGCTGCTTCCTCTGGCAATCATGCTTCAATACAGCGGATTGGCTGTTACTGCCCTGCCCAGGCGGCATACCCGGCTTACCGGACTCCTGATAATGCTTTATAGTTTCTTCCTTTTGGGATTGGCTGTGTTATCTGTCCGATTTGTCTGGATGTCCTATACAGGTGCAATAATAATGCCGAT
>JAAZHD010000424.1 GCA_012510895.1 Clostridiales bacterium | reverse complement strand
GTAAAGGAGATGTATAAATGGCAAAGATTTTAAATATAAGTGCTGACAATGTCGAAGAACTAGCCTTAATAGGAAAGGCTCTTTCATCCACGGTACGCATCGAGATTCTAAAGCTTCTTTATTACTATAGTCTCAATGTTAACGAGATTTCTGAAAAGCTTAACATACATCAATCAACTGCAGGCAAGCATGTCAAAGTATTGGAACAGGCTGGTCTAATCAATACTGAACTACAGCCGGGCACTAGAGGTTCTATGAAATTATGCAGTAGAAAACATGATATTGTCAATATAAAATTGAAAGGAGAACCTTTGGATCTTAAGGAGCCTATCTATATAGACATGCCCATAGGAGCATTTGTAGATTGTAATGTATATCCTACCTGCGGTTTGGCCAGTGCCAGTAATTACATTGGTCCGGAGGATCAGATTAAATCTTTTTACTTGCCAGAGCGAATAAATGCTAAATTGATATGGACTTCTAGAGGATATTTGGAATATCGCTTTCCCAACCTCCTTCCTCCAGGAAAAAAAGCAACCCAGTTGGAGATATCTGCTGAGCTTTGTTCTGAAGCTCCCAATTATCGTCATGATTGGCCATCGGATATTACTCTTTGGATTAATGGGATAGATTGTGGTACCTGGACTTGTAGTGGAGATTTTGGCGACAGACCTGGAAAATTAAATCCAAGCTGGTGGGAATTAGGCCAAACGCAATATGGTCTGCTTACCACATGGAAAATTAAAGAAGATGGTGTCTATATTGATGAGAATAAAGTAGCCAATACAACAATATCCTGTCTTAATATTGAGAAAAATGAGTTTATAACTGTGCGCATTGGTAATGCACCTGACGCTAAATACCAGGGCGGTTTTAATATATTTGGTGACAAGTTTGGAGACTTTGAACAGAATCTTGTTATGAGAATGGAATACTGATTATTGTTTAAGTAAATAAAAGAATTGATGGATTCATCTATCTCACCTGAACCCATCAATTCTTTTTTACTGTAGGTATTTTGATAACTGAAAAATATTTTAAAAAGATTTTAAAAGCGAATTATTGAATATTTTTTCGGGGTGAATATGCTTTAAAAAGAGCTATTTCGTTTTCATCATACGGCGTGAAATCGCTGCTGTATATATCATGCTGCCATTTATCCATGGCCCAGTCATACTTATGTGCCAGACCACGTAAAAATTCCCAAGGTTCATGATACTGTGCATAACCATTAACCAACCCCCAATGAATCGAACCAATATGTTCGCAGGCGAAGTAAGGCAAAATATCTTCAACATTATTATGAAGAATTCGGTGAAGCCACTCGGTACATATGATTGGACGCTCAAACTTTTTAAGCTGTTGAGTGACAAACTTGACATTAGCAAATTTGCCATAACAATGAAATGTAATAATATCAGATAATTCGATAGCACGACGCTCTATTGCACTAATGGACATTGGATTATCATAGAAAGTCGACGGAATTTGATAGTTGCCTTCAAAATCCCACGCACAGGCTGTTAAAGGCTGAATTGGATTCATCTCACGCACCCAGCTAAATACCTTTTCCATTAAGGGAAGACTTCGGGTCTCTCGGTTGCTGTTACCTGGCTCATTCCATATATCCCACATGAGAACACGCTCATCTTGACCAAATAAATTTACTAGATCACGTACATAAGTCTCTTTTTCGGGCCATGTAGATGGGTCATCCCCATCCCACCAGCCAACTTCATTACTGCCATCAAATGGAGTTGCTTTTACACCACCATGGTAGCCCCAGTCTGGATCTGGCTGTGTACCTAATTTTGGCTTTGGCATTTTATCAGCAACTCGTTTAGACACTAAACAATCATTAAACAGTACAATCACCAGGTTAAGACCATAATGACCGGCACAATCCACAAATTCTTTAAGGTGATCGAGAAATTTTTCCCGCTGATGTTTCCAGACAAAAAAGGAAAACATTATTCTGATAGCATTGAAGCCAGTTTTAGCAGCTAATTCGAATTCTTTTTTTGTTTTGTCCAAGCTATCATAGAAAGTTTCATCCTGCCACATCTCAATTTCATTTTTAACAGAACCAGTTACATGATTATAACCCATAATCCAAGGACGGCTATTATACCACTGCCAGGCCCTTTCTTTACTCCACTTGTTTAAATACATAATTACTCACCTCGTATTTATTATAGGAAACCCACAAAATAAGTAACTGTCCATATACTAGACAGTTACTTTCACCGTCAATTGAGGTCCATCAATTATCAATTCATCAATATGAGCGCAACGTGTATCCTCCTTGTATTTTTTCAAATCTCCAACTGCACGCGCATGATAAACAATCCAATAGCGCCCTTCTTCAAAAATTACGCTATTATGTCCAAGACCCTCGACATTCTTATTGCTGTTACTTGACAATACAGGACTATATGTTTTATTATCTGGCCATTTTTGCCAATTCAGTTTTCTCAAATCAGCATCTTCTGGTCCATAGGCCACAGAGTATCCAACAAAATAGGTAGGATTATTATGATTGGCACCAGAGTACATTAGATAATGAGTCGTCCCAACATTAAAATAAAAAGCACCTTCGATAGTATACCAGTCCTTACCCTTCTCAAACCGATCACGCATATATATTTCTTCTTCTAACGATGGATAGACTATCCCCTGTGGCTTGCCTTCAAGTGTATAAGGGTCTAACATTTTATCGCATAAAATGTAGGTTCCCATAAATTCACTTTCATAATCGTTACTGCTATAAAACAGGTAAATTCCTGATTCTGTTTCAACTACATGGGGATCAATTGAAAAAGGTGGTAATAAATCCTTCACATAACAGAATGGACCAGTCGGTGAATCCGCTATAGCAATACGTAAACGTTGAGAGTGTTCATCCATATCACTATCTAATATGCTAGAATAGTACATAAAATACTTATCATTAATTTTAATTACTGATGGCGCCCAAAAGTTTCGTTGGCCAGGTACCTCTAAACAAATACCATCATATTGCCACCCTGTTTTTAGTTGATCACTGCTAAATAAATGAACACCTTTAGAACCGGTCGTGTAAATATAGTAACGACTACCATCTTTAATAATATAAGGATCTGGCTGAGCCAGTGGTGCTGCATCATTTTCTATTCTCTTATATAACAGCATGATAACATTAGACCTCCTAATATTTCTATATTTTGTACTGAAGAATTTGTCCCCCGTATTTTTACATCAGGCGTCTTTCTTAAAGATTTATTTTTATTGGAAAGATTCTTCTATAGCTATTTGACAAATATTTTATTAATTACTATTTCACGGCACTGTCAATTTGTCCTTCAATAATATACCGCTGCGCGAAAATGTATAATATAATTATTGGCAGCAGACCAAGGGCACATGTTGCCGCTGCCTGTGGCAGATTTCCAACACTGCCTGCTGAATCAAACGCACTCTTAATTAGCAGAATAATTGTATGCTTGCTCTTCTTTTGAAGTAGGAAAACAGGCATTAAATAGTTATTCCAAGAGCCAATAGCAGTCATAATCATACGTGTAACCGTAACGGCCTTAAGCTGAGGCATAATAATACTTATATATGTACGAAATACACTAGCTCCATCGATTACTGCAGCTTCATCAAGAGCTATGGGGATCGATTTGATATAATTCATATACATAAAGGTAGTTGCAGGCAGACCTCCAGCTGCTGATAAGAAAATTATCCCCCATAGGCTATTAACTAGATTCACGCGAACCATAAGAGAATAAGTACCAACAAGTAATGCCAATCCAGGAATCATCATGATACCTAGGTTTATGCTGGCAAAACGTTCAGCTACTTTACTTTTACTTCGAACCAAACCATAGGCAGCCATCGAACCGAACAAGATTTCAACTATTACAGTCCAAACCATAATAAACGCGGAGTTTTTTAGGGAGTTAAAAAAACTTTTATTTAGAACTTCACTATAGTTATCCCATTTTATCTCTATTGGGGGATATAGACGGGATCTAATATCAGTTACTTCACGTAAAGACATATTGATCAGTACATACATAGGTAAAATATAAACTATGATTAATGCAATAAAAATAAAATAGCGCCAGATTGGTGTTGTTATTTTCTTCTTTTTCTTTTTTATATCCATTAGTATTCCTCCACCTTGCTTACCAGATATTTGTTGATAGGCCATGAAATAATGAATATCATAAAGAATAATGCAACACCAACTGCTGAAGCATAACCAGCTTTTTCATCATTAAAATACAATAGTTGAATATTATAGGATAACGAAAGAGATTTTCTGTTAGGACCACCGCCAGATAATGAAACAATGACTTCGTATAACTTAAATCCACCTATCAAGTTTGTTATAACAGCCGTAGTAATAGAAGACATCAACATAGGTAATTTAATCTTAAAGAACTCCTGGAACCTGTTTACTCCATCAATTCTTGCTGCTTCTATGTACATCATAGGAATATTTTGTAAGCCAGCTAAATAAATAACCATACAAAGGCCTAAATACTGCCAACTATTTACGAGGGTAATTACCAAAGCAGCCCGCAAACCAGTTTCCATCCAATATACCGGGGCAAAACTTAATATACCAAGCAGATCATTCATAACACCACCATCATATTGAAAAAAGTAGTAAAGTATTTGACCCATGATAAAACCAGAAATCATGATGGGCATATAAACAAGAGCTCTGATAAAATTTCGTCCACGGAACTTGCTATTGACATATAGAGCAATTAATAGTCCGAATACATTCTGTAACAATGTTGAACCAAAACCGTATAAAAGGGTATTAGCAAGTGAACGCCAGAATACCGGATCTGTAAGTAATGTTATATAATTCTCAAACCCGATAAACTTTTTTGTCTGTGAATATCCGTTCCATTTGTAGAATGATACAGATATACCATTAATCAGTGGAAACGCCATGAAAAAAACTATAATTAATAATGCCGGGATACACATATAAAGAGTTGCTCTTTTCCGTTTTTCCAAACAAAACTCAACTCCTTTTTCTGACAGATGTAAAGTATTATCAGATGCCGGAAAGTACGTATCATCCCGGCATCTGATAATACACCAAGATTTTAAACTAATTAACTTGACATTACGGACTAAGATTATTTACTATGTGCAGCTTCATATAGATCAAGATAATTCTGATGGAGATATTCTTTTACTGATTCTATACCAGCCTCGGAATGATCTTCAAATAACATCTGTGCAGCATTTGAAAAAATCGGCCACATATCAGATGGCATATATTTGCGATCCCAAAGATTCTCATAAAATACATCCGGATATTTTTCTTGCATATCCGAGAAAAGTTTCTGACCATAACTTTCGTCGCTTTCGATTGCAGTGCTGATAGCACCAATCATACCGGTAGCATTGTTAATTTTAGTACAGACTTCAGACTTGGTTAAATAGTTGAGGAACACTTTACAAGCATCAATATTATCACTATCTTTCCATATACCGAAAGTATCTCCTTCTCCTATGCCTACAAATTGGACACCGTCATCTGATGCTGCAAATGTAGGAATAAAAGCAAAATTGCCATCTTCATTCAATTTCTTAGCTCCAATTAGCCAAAATGGGTCATTACCCAGGAAGAAAGCAATTTGATTGTTTGCAAATCGTTCCTGTAAATCCGCATCGGAAACAGTAGCAACATCTTCAGGATAAAATCCTCTATTCATCCAATCAGATAAATATTTTAATGGACCGGCTTTGTATGACTCCCAGTCATAAGTTCCATTTAGCATAGCTTCTGTTTCATCATAAGGTGCCCCTTCATAGTTTAGCCAAGTACCAACTGTATTTGCCAAAGTCCCCGCATTGGCTGCAGTGGTTGCTATTGGTGTAAACCCTGCATCTTTAATTTTCTGGCAAGCTTCAGTAAAGTCATCCCAGTCATAGATGGAATAAGGATCAACACCAGCCTCCTTACAAACATCAAGATTTACCAGAGTAGCATTAGCCAACTGTGAAATCATTAATACATAGATTGCACCATCATCGTCCTTAATGACTCCAAGTGCTGATTCATCATACAGTTTTACCCAAGGCTCATTTTGTAAGTTCAAAAGGTATTCCTTGTAACGCAGTATGGACCAGCCATGAGTTTGAAAAATATCAGGCAGCGAATTTGAAGCCATACGGGTTTTAAGTGTATTTTCATAATCATCACCATAGGTAGCTAATTCAATAGTTGCGCCTGTCTCCTTTTCGAAATCATCGATTACTTCTTCAAAAACAGTAACTCTATCTCCCGTATAAGTTACAGCAACCTCGAATGTTTCACCTTTAATATCGATCTGTTCAACATCATCGCCCTCCGTGCCTGATTTGCCGGTTTTTTCGCTGCCACTACAAGCAGCTAAGGATATCAACATTACCATCACCAGCAATAAACCAAGTACCCTCTTCACCTTTTATACCTCCCATCAATGATTACTAAGTAAATATTTAGGTAGTTGCAACTACCATATAATTGCTCCAATATATAAAGGAGCATATAGACTTTTTTTCAAGATTATGATTGGCTTTTATCCTATATTTTTTGTTTTAGTCCAAGATTTCTGTTGGTTTATGTCAAAAAAAACACTCTTGAGGGTACATTCATTAAAGAGTCATTGTTTTAAATAGCTGTGATACATTAAGATACAATACTTACTAGATTATTTAATAAGTCTTATACTTATAGTATTGGAGGTATATTGCTTAATGTATTAAAACGATAGGTTGATATATTGAACTGCAAATCATGGCAAACTTATCATGTTTATTTAATAAATAAGTACTACTAAAGTCATTGAATAATTTAATTTTCAATTGTAGTATAACATCACAATAATAT
>JAAZHD010000423.1 GCA_012510895.1 Clostridiales bacterium | reverse complement strand
CCACAATTGGGCCATATACATACAGAGCATATGTATTAAAAAAAAGATGTGCTAAACCAATGTGTAAGAACACAGCAGTCAGCAATCTCCAATATTGCCCATAAGCGATTAGGATATTCACTTTGGCACCAAATATCAATAATTGCTGGCCCTGATCCCATCCAAACAGAATACCGATTAGGTTCATCAATATATATATGCATACATTTATTGCCAGAAAAATGTAAGTAATAAATGTTCTGCTATTATCTACCTGAAACGAGGAGTTGCCCCTTGACTGATAATAACTTTCATCTGTCAAATCTCTTTCCTCTATGACTTCGTATTCTCCTTCAATGTAGTCTTTTTGCCGCCAATTTCCCCACATAATGCCTCCTTAAAAGGGCTGCAGCCCGTTAAATTATTATACCACATAAAAAACATGACTAACAGGTTATCTTCTTATATTGCTTTTTTCCCATTCATTGACAAGCTGTTTTATGCTATTTATACTAAATAGGTAGTACGAATCAGGGAGATGAGTTATTTATGATAACCACTGTTACAATGAATCCTTGCATAGATAAAAGTATAACTGTATCTGAATTCAAATACGGGAGACTTAACCGGGTGCTATCAAGCAGAACGGATATCGGCGGTAAAGGAATAAACGTTGCCACGGCATATAAAAAATTAGGTGGAGACGTATTATGCACAGGAATCAACTATAAGAACGATGGAGATTTTATTACAGACAAATTGAATGAGATGAATATTCTCCACGACTTTGTTATAGTATCAGGAAAATTACGTGAAAATTTAAAAATTGTTGATCAATCTAATGGTTATATTACAGAAATCAATGAAACTGGTTATTTATCATCAGAGAAATCAATTAAGGAATTAAAAGAAAAAGTACATATCCTAAGTAAACGCAGCAGTTTAATGGTATTCAGCGGTAGTGTCCCAAAAGGTATTGAATCTGATATATATAAGGAGCTAATAAATGAATGTGATCAACACACATGCAAAATCATTTTGGATGCGGAAGGAATGCTGCTTCTGGAAGGGTTAAAAGCTAAACCATATTTAATTAAACCTAATAAGTTTGAATTAGAAAATGCGTTAGGTTCAGAACTGAATTCTCTAAAAGAACTTGTCTCAGGAGCCAGAAAACTTTTAAATTCCGGCATTCAAATCATCTGTGTTTCTTTAGGAAAAGACGGAGCGATTATACTAAATAAGGATCATGTCTATTATGCTCCGCCGCTGCCTGTAGAGGTAAAAAGCACTGTTGGAGCCGGTGACTCTATGATTGCTGCGCTATGTCTTGCTATAGAGCAAAAACAGCCATTGAACCAAATGCTTAGAATGGCAGTAGCCGCTGCTACTGCCACAATTCAGTTAGAAGGAACTCAAATGTGCAATAAACAAAATTTCGATGCTTTACTGCCGTATGTAAAAATAACTGAGTTGTCATTCAATTAACCCTGCAACTTTGGATAACTCTTCCTTAGTAAACCCTTTAGACAGTAAGCAAGAAATCATATTTTCCCGATCCGGTACCCATGACCGCATTATGGTACATCTGCCATTTACTATTAGATTGGATAAGGAAGCCGGGATCAGCGCAGACATGCCGGCTTTCAGCTTTTTTCGCCCACCAGGATATTGCATATTCCCTTGTCCCTCGATACAGGTTAAAATTTGAAATCGTCTGCTTTTCATACTGAGGTTCATAGAACTGTATACAGATAACTTTTCCATAGCAAAATATTTACCGGCAGCATATAATGTTCGTATGCCTCCCTGGTCTTGCAATACCAAACCTGACATCTTGCTGTATCCAGCATTTTTGTTATCAAAATCAATTACGTCAATTGCTTTATCAATATGCAGCTCTCTCTTTTTTCCGTCACTGTCTTTTCGATTCCAGTCATATACCCGATATGTGGCATCAGAGTTTTGCTGGATTTCATACAACAAAATCCCTGATCCGACAGCGT
>JAAZHD010000422.1 GCA_012510895.1 Clostridiales bacterium | reverse complement strand
TGATAATTATGAGCGTAAGCTATAAAAAACTTTGGAAACTCCTAATTGATAAAGATATGAAAAAGAACGATTTAAGCGAAGCGGCTGTTATTAGTACATCTTCTATGGCAAAACTCGGAAAAAACGAAAACGTAACGACTGATGTACTTGTAAAGATCTGTAAGGCATTAAAATGTGACTTTTCTGATATTATTGAAATTTTACCCGATGACAATGACGAAAGTTGATTATTTTGTACTCTGATTTAACCGTTATCAAAAGCCATAAGTGTTAAGCGTTTATAATTTTTATTTCGCTTGATAGTTTTATTGCTGAGGAGGTTATACAGTAAAGTGAATAATTTATTAAATAGAAATATCATTATTACAAATAAATATTAAAACATTATTAGTCATATTATTATTGGTTTTCATAGAAAAAGACTGAAAAAGGCCCTTACATAATAGTCTAACATAGAAATTAACAAATTACCAAAAATTTCTGTAAATCTAGCAATCTGTATTCATTTTGAAAGAGTAACCATATGTTTAATAATTAAAAACATGCTTTAGGATAGAAAGGAGAAAAACATGATCTACGATCTTTTTGATGAGCTCGGGAGAAATAACATAAGAGCATCAAGGTCTGATTTTATAGGTACTGTAGGTGTGGACGGAATGAAAGATATCATCCGTAAGGTTTTGATAGGAGGTAATGTGCGAGATATCACAGAATTTATTACTCAGAGACGACTTATTATTTCTTATGCTGCTATGCTAGACTTATTTGTTAATAAACTAATATCTAAGACAAACAAAATTCAAGATTATGCTGATTATGTATCAGATGATTTAAAACTAGCAAGAAGCAATGATCAAAAAATATTAGATCTATGGCTAATGGGATTGACAAAAAAAGGCCTTGACAATATAGTTCGTGACGAAACTAATCTGGCAAGTTATAAAAATAGTTTTGCCGTTTCAGCAACCGAAACAATTTCTGACATTCAAGAAAGATTCGGAGATCTTTCCGGCAAACTAAATCTGAATGGCGTAGAGATCGATTTAAACTGGAATATTATCTCTTTATTAAGTATCGCTTTAGGTGCTCAAACATTATCCATTAGAGGCTCTGCAAAATCAATGAACGGAAAACTATTCGAAAAATTAATTCTCGGGAGCCTTCTTACCATTATGGGATTTAGGTATTGTTCTACTCCACCCACTAATATGCAAAAAACTGATAAACTATTCTGGCTCTCAAATATGGATGAAAATGAAAGAGAAACCGATGGAACTATGGTCTATAACGGAATTGCAATTAGTATCGATATTGGCTTCATTGGAAAAGGCAATCCTGAGATATCGTTAGATAAAGTAACAAGATTTAACCGATATAAGCAGATTGCGGGTATGGGTCACGACATGAAAACGATTATTATCGTCGATACAGTAGCAGAAAACAGTGACCTTTTTAACAAAGCTGAACGTGTTGATGGCATTGTGCTACAGATGAGCCAGAGCAATTGGGTCATTGAATTTGCTAAAAATGTATGTCAGATTTTTTCTTTAAATCACGTTTTGACTTCCCTTCAATTGGAAGAGTTAGATTCTTATTTGCGACGCGAAATGGAGAGTGTTGATATTAGAGCTTTTATAGAGTAAAGAGAGCCTCTCTTGTATGCTCAGGAGAGGCTCTCTTCAATCATTTATTTTTGATATTATTTATACCCTTCAACAAGGCATCATATAGTTCGTCTTTCGAATATCCCTCGTGTATAAGACGATGAACAAGATGTTCAAATGACTTAAAATCTTCATCATCGTTTTTATCCGAAAGATCTTTATATACAATTTTTCTTTCGCTGAACATATCTATTAAATTCACCTCAAGCTCTTGTAATGTATATTGGATATATTCATCACAAACTTCAATCGTACAAAACCTCCTGCCCAGCTTTTTTGCTGCTTTTGCTGTTGTCCCAATCCCGCCAAAAGGATCAAGAACAACATCATTAACAAATGAATAATATTTAATGACCTTTTCAGCAAGCTCTGCAGGAAAAATGGCAGGGTGACGCTTATCTCGTGCAGGTGAAATATACCACACATTTGTTTTTTCGTAGTCATCTTCGATTTTTGACGCTTTAATGATCTCTGGATTTGGATTATTGCGGATAAAATGATCAATTAAAATACAAGGCTTTTTTCTATAAACCAGTACATATTCAGTAACAGGAACGGCTTTATATTGCATCGGGTTTCTATCTGCCGCAAAACGACGACCTCGACCACTTGCCCAGCCGGCGCCTTCGGGTTTTTGCCAAATAATGTCATCAATAAATTCAAAACCTTCTTCCATAAAAATTTGATGTATGTCAAAAGGCACAGCTATTCTAGTTGAAGACTCATTCCGACTGCTTCTGGGCACAAGAACATGTGATACATTAATTACAAAAAACTTACCATCAATCAAAACCCGTCTACATTCTCTTATAACCTTACGTATTAGAAGCAAGTAATCATCGTATGATTCATATTCAGAATACTGCTTACGGGCATTGTAATAAGGCGGTGATGTAAATATCAGATCAATAGATTGATCAGGAAGTGTTTTTAAAGCAACTTCCGCCCTACCTTTTATTACCATATTATCAAGATTAGAAATAATAAATTCCTTACTCCTTTTTTTTCTTGTTTTGGTCTTTTCGGATGATTTAGCTTGTATAGAAAGAATTCGATTTCGTATTACAGAAATCTTTGATGATAGTTTTTCGTCAACTTCTTTCGAATAGGCATTAATAACAATATCACCAATTGTCTCTTTCATGTATAAAAGAGGGACCTTCCATATATCATACCTGTCATTAATCTCGGGAAGACCAAATTCTATCTCATAGTTGGAAAGTTCTGTTTTTTGAATATAATTTATAACTATTTGTTTTGCATCATCAGTAGTAAGAACAGAGTAGTTACGCTGCTCTGCGACCATTTTTTTTACTTCACTCATTATTTCCCTCCTGTCTCGGCTGTACAAATTCCATAATATCATCTATTCTACATCCAAGTGCAGAACATATTTTTTCAAGTGTATCAATAGAGACAGTTTGGTTTTTGCTAAGTTTAGCAACCGCATTAGTGCTGATATTAGCCGCTTTTCGTAGTTGTGATTTGTTCATTTTTCTATCAATTAGTAATTTCCATAATTTTGAATAATCAACCGCCATCTTAAACTCCTCCTTGCTAACAAATTTTATAGTAGTATTATATCATAATTATCACTATTTATCAATATTTTATTGATTTTTACCAATTTTTTATTGATATAAATACATTTTTCTGAAGTATAGTTAACTTATTTCAGATTTGCATTAACTATTCAATAAATAATAAGATCATTAATAAATAAGTTAACTAGTTAATAAGCAATAAATATCTATCTGTTGTCCTCAACCCCCTGTAAAAAAGGGGGTTATCTAATCAGGTAACTCAACTACTAATATTCGCGACGGTTGATTTGTTCCCGCAAACAACAAACATAATGGCTTCCTGACGT
>JAAZHD010000047.1 GCA_012510895.1 Clostridiales bacterium | reverse complement strand
GGTCTATATGGAGCGGGTGACAAGGCAGTTCCCACGGAGTGGGTGTATACACGGTTTTTTAAGAAACTGTTTGAAAATGAAGAAGAAATCAATAAAATATTTGAAGAACTTGTTGAAGAATTACGGATACTTTTACCGGGCTTCGGCAAGGATTTGGCTATAGACAGCAAGGCGATACAATCCCTGTCCAACAGAGAAAACAAAAATAGTAAAGAAGATGGCCGCAGGGATAATGATGCCAATTGGGGCAGAAAGGAATACCGCGGAATTAGAGAAGATGGGACGGCGTGGGAAAAGATAGTGAAATGGTTTGGGTATAAGCTACACCTTATAGTAGATTCAAATTATGAGCTGCCCATAGCCTACAGTGTTACAAAAGCATCTGAACCGGATATTAACGAAGCGCACAGAATGATTGATAGACTTTATGAAGAGCGTCCTGAGATTCTTGAAAGCTGTGAGACTCTGGAGGCAGATCGTGGCTATGATGATAGTAAGCTGATTAAAAATTTATATGACAATTACGGAATCAAGCCTGTAATAGATATTCGCAATATGTGGAAAGATCCTGACGCAACACGACAGTTGGCAGGGTATGAAAATGTAGTATACAATTACAAAGGCAATGTATATTGCTATTGTCTTGAAACTGGGGAAAAAAGAGAAATGGCAGTTGGAGGATTTGAGGAAGATAGAAGAACGCTAAAGAAGTTATGTCCGGCAAAGCAGTATGGTATAAAGTGTAAATGCGAAGGAACCTGCCCGGTAAAGCAAGGAATAAGGATCAAGTTGGATATAGATCGAAGGATATTTACACCTATAGATAGGGCAAGTTATAAATGGAAAAGAGAATATAATAAAAGACCATCTATAGAAAGGGTCAACAGTAGGCTGGATGAATCCTTTGGGTTTGAGAAGCACTACATCCGTGGAAAGAAGAAAATGGAGATAAGATGCGGAATAGCGCTTTGCGTGATGTTAGCGATGGCAGTGGGCAGGATAAAAGAAAAGCAAGCAGATAAAATGAGAAGTCTGGTAAAATCGGCATAGAATTATCCACAGTTGGATAAGAAAAACGGCAGTTTATCCACAATTCAACAAAAGGAACACTGACGAACGGCGGGTTTTCCCGAAAAAACATACCCGGTATTAATGGGAGATGCATTTTTCACCTTTTTTGGGATGGGCAGTTCGGGGCTAGGTTTGTTAGGTCATTATGGGCGGGTAGATTACAAAATGCATCACACTTTATCTCTGGTTTAGGTACTTAAATTTCTATAAAAAGTGTGACATCGCAAATAGCAATACATAAAAAGCTCTTGACAAAAAGATATCAATTTGCTATGATTAGATTAAGCGTTATTTGATAGTTAGATTGTTTATTATATGGAAGTTAACATAACATAAAGCCAAATATTGTAAGTTTTTGGCAAACCAACCGAAAGGTTGGGACGCAAAGTCAGGAGTCTAAAGCATAGAAACATGCTATGACCGTCCGATTGCGAACATAGTTTGCAGTCGGATTTTTTATTTTTGTGCAAGTCAAATATTGAGGTTTAGGAGCAAAAATATGTTTTTGTCAACAAAATTTGGTTAGTTTAAAAATCTAGTTATCAATTGTGCTTCTATCATATACAAAAAGCACTTTAAAAAATTTTATATAATATGGGGGTCGATTTATGTTAAATAAATTTATTAAGACGATGTCAAAAAAGAAAAATAATAAGAAGGGTTTTACACTGGTTGAGTTGATGATAGTTGTAGCAATTATTGGTGTGCTTACTGCAATTGCAGTGCCGGTGTATAAT
>JAAZHD010000421.1 GCA_012510895.1 Clostridiales bacterium | reverse complement strand
GCACTATCATGCAGGACAGGAAAGGCAAGCCGGCGTATCACTATGGGATTATCTCAACTATGCACAAAAAACCGGACGAAAGATACTTGGATTAACCGATCACTATTCTCTGTATTTTCCCAGAAAAGAAATCACCAGAATGTGTGCTTACGAAAACAGCCTTGAAGGCTTAATACAGTACAGGAAAGATATAAAACAGCTTAAAGGATCGTTCCCCGGCTTAACCATACTGTTTGCCCCCGAAATGGGGCCGGGAGATGATCTTACGGATGTACCTTCAGAAGTCATAGAAATGTCTGATTATTTCATCTGTGAACCGCTTCATTCCGAAGAAAGCATGGATGACAATACCGACAGCATGATAAAAAGGCTGCATGAAGCTTCAGATTTTATGAAAGCTGTAAATAAGCCTGTCTTTATGGCTCATCCTTTCCGTTCGGCTGTAAATAACAGATTAATAAAAAAAGAAATCCAGCCATGGGTCACTTAACTGAGGTACAGAGACCACTGGACTGACTTTGGCTACGAAGAGCTGACAGAATTCTTTAACTTCGACATAATAGAAGTTGCAAAAGCAGCCCGCGATCTTGATATCCCGATAGAAGTCAACGGGAATACCCAGTATCGCGTACGCTCTGCCAACATACCGGCAGTCATTCAGATGTTATGGGCTGCATATAAGGTTATTGCAGATGAGGGTACTGAACTTGTGCCGGGAAGTGATTTGCATGGTTTTAAAACCAGTGTGGGCAATATCGGCCAGTATATTCCATATGAATGCTTCAATGAATTAGGAATCAAATGCAGAGATATAAAATTCCTAAGCCGAATATTGCCCCATAACGTACTGGCAGCCATTTAACGATTTACAGATTCTGTGCCGCTTTCTTTATGCTGTCAACCTTTTCCCTTATGGTTTCCTGTGTCCAGTCCGGATTAAGGGCTATGTTGACTGTCCTTCTCAGCAGTTCCAGTGTCCTTGAGCACATGTCACTGCTATAATTAAAGTTAAGCCCTTGATTTGCATGCATATTAAAGGGATTCATTGCAGGATGGGCAGCTCCTCTTTTGTTCATTATGGGTTCCCAGTTAGTATAAACATGCCTTCCGCTGTCAATGGGCAAGGCACCGTTTACACCGGGGCTGCCTGCAAAAGCCCTTGCTTTATTCTCGTCCTCGAATATAAATCCAATATGAGTGCAGCAACCGCCGTTTTCATCATTTGACTTCAGAAAAGTGAGCTTGGGCACGTTCCTTAATTCATCAGTTATCTGCATTTTCACTTTTCTCAGATCCTCCAGTATACCATCCAGTCTCTTAAGCTGCACCCTCATTACAGCTCCCATAATTTCATTCTGTCTGGCCTGTGAGCCGGCAAATACCGGAGTTTCAAATTTCCCGTAGATTGGGAAAACAGTATATTCTGAACTGCCCTTATCGCCTTTGGCCAAACCAACATAGTCTCTTCTGAAAGCAGCGCCTCCGTCATGATAGTATACAGCCTTCTCAAACACTGTTCTTTCATTGGTCAGAACAGCCCCGCCTTCTCCGCAGCTTATGATTTTGAAATAATTGAAACTGTACGCTCCCGCATGCCCTATGCTGCCCAGTCTTCAGCCTTTATAACTTCCACCCACAGCCTGGCAGGCATCTTCCAGAACAAGCAGGTTATATTTATCTGCAATGCTCATTATCCTGTCCATATCACATGGATATCCAAGCATGTGAACAGGTATTATTGCTTTGGTATGAGGGCTTATTTTTTTCTCTACATCTTCGGGATCAATCATCAAGGTTTCATCTACCTCAGCTATGACCGGAACAGCGCCGACTGCAGTTACAGCCAAAGCAGATGCCATAAAGGTATAGGCAGGTACTATAACTTCGTCACCGGGGCCGACGCCCAGTCCGATTAGTGCAGCAATAAGGGCTGTAGTTCCCCCTGTCACAAACAGCGTATATTTAACAAATAATTTTTCCGCCAGTTCCTTCTCAAAATTATCAACTTCGCTATATGCCGAACCTATTCTGAACAGCTGTCCTGAATTGATTACCCTGGCAACGGCATCTATTTCTTCCTGACCAATTCTATACACTGAAAACCCTCCTTATTATATATGTCTTATGAAAATTCTTATCGGAAACAATTACAATAAACTTCTCATAATCCTTATGTTTTCAGAAACAATGGTTTTATCTGTGTCCTTTTTAAGGGGATTCAGAAAACCTGTAAGAAACATCTCAACCTCATAACCCCCTCTGCACAACTCACTTTCCGTGGGCAGATAGCCATAGGAACCATTTGTAACTCCTAAACCAAGGGTATATGGGAAAAAGCTGTTTTCACGCAGCCTTAAGGAAATTTCAGAAAAGTATTCAAATGGAAATGGCACAAATACAACAGGCCCTATTTTAACAATAGTCTGGTCTATTACCAGTTCCTTGTTTTCCGGCGCTGATTTACTATATGCCTCAACTACGGACTCATAGTACTTACGCCTTCTGCCGTTTATGTTTATGCTTTCATCTTTATACATGGAAAGCTTTATCTGAGCTTCCTCCAAAGGTATCATATCATCACAGGGAAGTCTTATCTGCCCGTATGCAGCTTTCAAATCCGGAGATCTGTATTCCTTGATGCTTCTGTATGCTTCCACAGCTTCATGAGCTGCAAGCCCGCCATGCTCCATCGCAAGCCGGATATCACCGGTGGTCCTTCCGTTAGTAAGCCTTGGGCCCGAGTCACCTTCGGCCCCGTTAAAGAATGCAGTTATACCTCCGCTTATGTTTTGCAGTCTGTCTTCCATTACGCCTGCCCAGTCCCGGGATATCTCAGTATTATTCCCGGCTGCCGTGCAATGGGCACCATAGTGTATCATATTAGCTATTGATGCACCGCCTGAGTCTCTGAAACTTATTACAGTTAGATTGTCATCATGGATACCATAGGGGTTCTGTCCAAGCACTACTGTATTATCGGCCATTATCTGACGTCGATTGATACCGATTCTGCTTTTTATGCATCCAACACCCATAAGAGCGGGTTTCATCTTTGAAACAGCATCTTTTGCGGCCTGAATAATTTTAGGCTTAAATATTTCATCAACATATTCCCTGTCAATATCACCCCATCCAAACATGTTGCTTGTACACGGACCAGAGTGGGTATGGGTTGCGGACAAGATAATATTTTCACTGGGAATACTCGTATGAGATGCAATTTCAGTTCTTATTTCATATGATAATTCATTGGATATAATGCATACAGAAGCCGATATGAATATTACTGCAATATCTCCCTGTTTTGCCGCAATGGCTGTAACAGTCAGGTCATCATTGACAGAAGTGCTTATTGTAATAGGATTATAGCCATATAGTTTTGCCCCTATTTTAGGGGTAATGATCTCCTTGGAAGCTCCCACCAAGAATTCGCCCATTATATTTACACCCCCGGATTTAAAATTGTCACTTTTCATCCTTATGCATTTATGAAACACTTATACGTTATAAAATAATTCGCCGGCTGCTTTCTGTTTCCTGCATCATTCAACACTCTGAGATAACTATCCTTTATGAATTCTTATATGAATGTT
>JAAZHD010000046.1 GCA_012510895.1 Clostridiales bacterium | reverse complement strand
GATATAGATCATATATATATGACTGCATGTCAGGCTCTGACAGGGCAGGGGGGATGGCCTCTTTCTGTGTTCATGACACCTGAAAGGAAGCCTTTTTATGCCGGCACATATTTCCCTAAAGAGACGAAATTCGGGATGGTCGGTTTTCGCAAACTGCTTAATCAGATAAGCATCTTGTGGTCTGAGAAACGGGAGAAGCTTGAGAGATCCAGCGAATAGATTTTTTCCGCTCTTAAGGAAAGCATTTTAGGACAGGAGGAAGGAAACGACTCATGCTTCAGCATGGAAGTCATAGGTGATGGTTTTACCTATCTTAAGCATAATTTTGATCGGCAGTTTGGCGGATTCGGAGCTGTACCTAAATTTCCGGCGCCCCATAATCTGCTTTTTCTTCTGCGTTACTGGAAGCAATCTAAATCGGAAGCTGCGCTGGATATGGTTACAGAGACATTGGAACATATGTATCGCGGCGGAATATATGATCATATTGGCTTTGGTTTTTCCAGGTATTCTATGGATGAAAAATGGCTGGTTCCTCATTTTGAAAAAATGCTCTATGACAATGCATTGCTGGCTATTGCATATCTGGAGTGTTATCAGGCCACACAAACGCCTCTGATGCGAAAAGTGGCAGAAGAAATCTTTACATACATATTACGGGACATGACTTCAGACCGGGGTGGGTTTTATTCCGCTGAGGATGCAGACTCTGAAGGAGTGGAAGGCAAGTTTTACGTATGGACGCCTGATGAGGTTAAGAATGTGCTTGGAGAGACAGAGGGGAAGAAATTCTGTATGCTCTACGATATAACTGAAGCAGGTAATTTTGAAGGGAAGAGCATTCCAAATCTCATAAACGCAGACCAGGATGAATTAGAGCAGGCTTCCGGGATGGAGTCTCTCAGAAGCATGTTGCTTGACGCAAGAGAAAAAAGGGTGCACCCTCATAAAGATGACAAAATTCTTACTTCATGGAACGGGCTTATGATTGCTGCTTTAGCTATAGGAGGAAGAATTCTGAGGAATGAAGAATATACTAAGGCAGCTGAAAAGGCATATGAATTTATAATAAAAAACCTCCAGAGAGAGGATGGGAGGCTGCTTGCAAGATACCGAAACGGCGAAGCCGGGATTCCAGGATATGCAAATGACTATGCCTTTATGATCTGGGCTTGCATTGAACTTTATGAAACTACATATAAGGTTGAGTATTTAAGGAAAGCCGTTGAGTTGAATGATGGGCTGATAGAATACTTCTGGGATGATGAAAATGGAGGATTATTCTTATACGGCAAGGATGGAGAACAGTTGATTTTAAGGCCTAAGGAAATCTATGATGGTGCTGTTCCTTCTGCCAACTCCCAGACGATCATTAACCTGATAAGGCTGGCTCGTCTTCTTGGTCAAGAGAGCTATGTTAAACGGGCGGGCTCCATACTGGAAACTTTTGGGAACATAATTAGCAATCAGTATATGGGGCATATTCATTTTCTTTCCGGTGCTATGTATCTTGGAAGCCCTTCACAGGAAATAATCATAGCAGGACCAAGGAGTGACGAAACGGTAAATAAGATGATAGATGAAGTAAATAGGCACTATAGTCCATTTACAATAGTCATTTTTAATTCTACAGATGAAGAAAATGAAGAATTGGAGCAATTGAATCCCTTGATTAAGGATAAAAAGATGATAGATGGCAGGCCTGCTGCCTATATTTGTCAGAACTTTTCCTGCAAATTACCGGTAACAACAGTAACTGAGCTTATAGAACATCTTTGAAGATTGTACTATAATAATAGCATACATAGAAAAAGGGGAGAGATTGTGTGAAAATTGCAAGGGTGAAACTTAAGAGTGAGATTTTTTATGGAGTTGTCGAAGGAGAACGAATAAGAAGGATAAAGGGGGATATTTTCAATACATATCAAATAACAGTTGAATCCTTCCTTATATCTGTACCCGAATTGTTACCCCCTGTTGACCCGCCTAATATTATAGCATTAGGACTTAATTATAAAAAGCATGTTTTGGAACATGGATCAAGGAAAGTTCCAGAAAAACCGGCAATCTTTCTAAAGGCCACCACCAGTCTGATAGGTCCGGATCAGAATATTATACTGCCGAAAATGGCGCCTTCTGAAGTGGATTATGAGGCAGAGCTGGCTGTAGTAATAGGCAAAAAAGCCAGAAATGTAGAGCCTCATGAAGTTTTTGACTATGTTTTAGGCTATACATGCGCAAATGATGTAAGCGCCAGAGACTGTCAACACAGATATGATGTCCAGTGGGCAAGGGGTAAATCTTTTGATACTTTTTGTCCCCTGGGACCATGGATAGAGACGGAAGTGGATCCAGGCACCAGACCCATTAAAACCAGGATAAACGGAAATATCGTTCAGGATTCCAACACTTCTGACATGATTTTTTCTGTAGAATATCTTGTAAGCTATTGCTCAAAAAATATGACCCTGCTTCGTGGCACTGTTATACTGACCGGAACTCCTGAGGGTGTCGGCTTTGCCAGAGATCCGCAACTGTTTTTGCGTGACGGAGATATTGTTGAAATTGAAATAGAAGGCATTGGAATACTTAAAAATGGTGTCCGCAAAGAACAATAGGAACTATCAATAATATCAATAAGAAAAAAACTATTATTTTATAAACAAAAGATCGCCTTTGCTTTAAGGCGATCTTTTATAATATAGGATTCGTAATTATTTATGTTGTATTAGGATTCTCCGAGATCGTTGCCTGGGTCAGAACTTATCTGCTTGGGCCCTAAGGTCAGCGTAATAACACTGCCTGAGGCTGTTTTGGTTCCGGCCTTCAAAGACTGCTCGTATACTTTTCCCTCATAACCTTCTTTATACTCCGGGCCTTCAGTAAATCGTATATCAAAGCTTCTATGGTAATTCTTCGCCAGAATCTCTTCCTGTGTCATTTTAGTAAAATCCGGCACAGTTAACTGTACATTTGCAGGTGCATGTTTCAACGTTATGGTGGAGCCTTCGTTCATTTCTTTGCCTGCAGCTATGCTCTGATACCATATCTCTCCCGGCAGCCTGCCCGATTTATGTTCCTCTACAAAAATAGGAATTATATTCAGTTCTTCACAAATGGCCAATGCTTTTTCCCTGGTCATTGCCAGGTCATAACCGGAACCGGCCGGTGCCACAAAATCAGGAGCATATATTACTCTGCCGCTTGATACAGTTATAGAAATTGAAGCATTTGTTTTAATAAGTGTATTAGCTTTGCTTTGAGTAAGGATGGTTCCCGGCGGTTGGTTGCTTCTGGTACTGGTTGCCTTTATTGAAATGGAAGCCCCCTGCTGATTCAGTTCTTTTGCCCAGCTTTCAATGGCATCTCGGGTTTGGCCTATAAATGAAGGAATGGCAATGCGATTGTCAATGGAGTAATATAGTTCTACTATGGTGCCTTGTTCGTATACAGTATCAGGTTTAACGCTTTGAGAGATAAACTGTCCTGCCGGCTGACCTGAGTATCTTTCGTTTATGGTTATGAGTATGCCTTTTTCTCCGGCAACAGAGGCAGCCATTTCTTTGGACACCTTGGAAAAGTCGGGTACAAGAATCACTTTTCCCTTGGACACAACCAAATTGATTTCAGTACCTTCCGGCACTTTTTCCTCTGCTTTTATGCTTTGGGAAATAATCGATCCCTGAGGAGCAAAATCATCATATTCTTCTTCAATTGTCAGCACGAGGCCATTCTCATCAGCAAAAGCATAGGCTTCGGCGATGGACATGATTTTGAAATTTGGTATTTCGACTGCGGCCTTGCTGGTTTCTTCAGGTCCTTTTGAAATAATTACATAAATCGGGCTGTCTCTTCTGACTTCGTTTACCACTCTGTCATCATTGATTTCAAAACGAATTACTTTTCCTGTTTCTATCGTATCGCTGTGTTCCGTTGTTATACGGACTCTGGTCATATAATTCTCGGCAGCCCAGGCTTCTATCTCTTCTTTTGTCATGGAAAGAAAATCAGGTATTGGCAGAGTAACAGACAAATCATGTCCTAACGATACTGTTACTGCTACAAAATCTCCTTTTTTTATGCGGGTGCCTTCGGGTATATTTTGAGAGAATATAACACCCTCTTCATATTCGTCGTTATATTCTTTGGAGATTTGCAGCATAACACCATTATTTCTGGCCCAGAGCTGTGCATCGCTCTCTGTCCATCCTACAAGCTGAATCATTTCAATTCCTCGATTTAACAGTAGGAAAATCCCTGTTATAACACATACCAGCAATATGGAACCTGCAATATAAGCTATTATTTTCCTGTTTTTTGCAGGTGTTTTTACAGGCAGTCTGGTATCTGTTCTTTCAGGTTTAACAAAGCCGTTTCTTTCTTCGAATCGAAGGCCGGTTTGCTTGTCTGTTTCTGAAGATGATGTCTTATGATCATCTGTTTTTTGCTCTTCCATTTTCTTTTTATAGGAGTCGAAAAAAGGATTATTTGTATCCATTGCATTTTCCCTTCATATTTATATTTTACTATATCAATGCAGTATATCTCTTTTTTCAAATAAAACAGATGACAGGATTACAAATATTGCAGACAACACTATCATTAGCATTATACCATAGGTTAGATTGATGGGCATACCGTTTCTTATATAGTATTGTATTAAGGAATCCTGTATAAAAATCGAAGACAGCTGCATATAAGGCAGGGGTGTGTACGCAATCCAGCGTGCAGCACCTCCATAAGATAATGTGGCCATAAGAATGCTTCCGCCAATGAATCCTGCGACGGGAATGGCAATGGCGACTGCTGCATTTTTAATTAATACAGACAGCAGGAAAGCGAAAGAATAGCCAAAAATAATTGGAATTATGCAGGCCAGCATTTTCGGCAGGTAGTAGGAGACGAAATTAATTTCTCCTGAAATCGTATAATTGGGGAAGGCAAAATCGGAAAAACCAAAACATATTCCGTTTGTTACTGCATTCAACAAACTGCCGGATATATAGATTATTACACATATGACTATAGCGGAAATAAACTTAGCCATCAGAATCTTTATTCTGGATTTAGGACGTATCATCAAAAGGCGAATGGTTCCCTGTTGGAATTCACTGGCGATTAGCCAGCCGCCAATCAGGACAGCAAATAAGGTAATGAATACGGAATAATTCAGAAACTGTACCGTTCTGTATCTAGAGCCTTTAGGCACGTATTTCATATCCGGCTTGTCAGCTTCTATAGATTGCTCAGCGATTAAAATAGCGTTTTTATACTCGTCAATCTGAGCCTGCATAGCTTCTACATATCTGGTATAGGTTTTATACTGTTGCACGAGCCAGGACTGTTGCCTGAATTCTTCTTCGGTGACAATTTGATTATAGGACAAAAATTGGCGGTTGTTTTCGATATATGATATCGCTCGGTTCTGCCAAGTGTTTTCTCCTGGTATAATAT
>JAAZHD010000420.1 GCA_012510895.1 Clostridiales bacterium | reverse complement strand
GTAATATTACCCTTTTATGCAGCTCTATATACAGATATACTTTTCATCAGAAGAAACATCTTAAACTCATTTTTTTGAACCTTATAATTGAACCCAAAACAAACATTTTTTAAAACTCTATTTTATACTGGTCTGCTTTCTTATTTATACATATAGGAAGCAGACTATAAGGGGGACTGGGTACAGTGGAAGTAAACAGACTAGTTGTCGACTTATCTATACGCAGAAATCTGAAGAAGGAGATATGGCGTAACAGATATATTTATCTTATGCTTGCCCTGCCATTAGCTTATTTCATAGTATTTAAATATCTTCCTATCTACGGGCTGCAACTTGCTTTTAAGGAATATATGTTAAACAAGGGAATTTTCGGAAGTCCCTGGATCGGTTTCGAGCATTTCAGGCGAATGACCATTGAGCCGGAGTTCTTTACAGCATTCAAAAATACAATTATCATATCTGCCTATCGAATTATATTTGGATTTCCATTTCCAATAATCCTCGCCTTAATGTTAAATGAAATATATTTTAAGAGTTTTCGCAGGGTGTCTCAGACAATATTAACCTTTCCCCACTTTTTATCGTGGGTTATAGTTTCCGGTCTAATTCTGAATATGTTTGGTGACGGCGGTGTAATTAAAAAAATTATAGCCGTGTTTTCATCTGAGCTGGCAGCGGACTGGAATGTTCTTTATTCCCAGTCTACTTTCAGATCGCTTTTGATCATGACCGATATATGGAAAGAAGCCGGTTGGGGTACCATAATATATCTTGCTGCAATAACCGGAGTCGATCCATCATACTATGAAGCGGCTACCATTGATGGTTGTAACAGGCTGCAGAAGATATGGCACATTACCATCCCCAGTATTATGAGTATTATTATAATCCAGCTTCTGCTTAGAATTGGATGGGTGATGGAGGCCGGTTTCGATCAGATTTTCAACCTCTACACACCACCGGTATATCCTGTAGCTGATATAATTGATACCTATGTTTACCGTATCACCTTTGGCCGGGGAGTTTCATTGGATATGGGTTTCCCTACAGCTGTAGGCCTGTTTAAAAATGTTATCAACTTCGCTCTAATAATGATTGCAAATGCTATTGCCAGACGCGCCGGATACGTTGGTATAGTGTAAAGGAAGGTGGTTTTAGATGGCAGCAGTATCTACAGAAAAGACTGGTCTGGATGTTAAGGTTCCACAAAGGAACCGCTTACGGAAGTTTACCATTGCAGATGGAATATTAATAATAATAATGTCTATTTTATCTCTTACCGTTATATTTCCATTTTACAACGCAGTTCTGGTATCTATAGTTCCACAGGCAGTATATGTTAGATCTCCTTTACTCCTATGGCCCAAGAAGGTTATATGGGATAACTATAAATTTATTTTCGATTTTCGCTTAATATGGCATGGAGTTGGCAATTCAATATTTATCACAATCGTAGGAACGCTTTACAGTATGGCTTTAACAATTTTATGCGGATATGCTCTTACAAAAGATATACCTGGAAGACGCGCCATCCGTTTTATAATAGTTTTCACAATGTACTTTTCTGGTGGCATCATCCCATATTTCTTAGTTATTAACGGAATTGGCCTCACCAACAGCCTATGGTCGATGATACTGCCCACAG
>JAAZHD010000045.1 GCA_012510895.1 Clostridiales bacterium | reverse complement strand
TGGAATACCTGTCTCCAAAATAAAAGGAGAAAATTATTATGATACCATGATCATGCATCTGGGCAAAGAATTAATGGAAGTTAAAGTAATAAGCGGGACTAATATTGCATTAAATCAGCCGGCCTGCTTTGCTCTACTGGATGGTTTTATTGCGGAACTAAAGCCACTCCAACCTATACATCTGACCCGGATTCTGTCCCTTTCCAACACCATGCTGGAAGATGAGAAGCTGGGGTTTTTCCCCCTTGAAGAGGGATTGCCGGTATTCTTGGATAAACAATCAAACCTGAGTAGCATTGAGAAAAGCCATATAACAGAAGCATTTGAATTCCTGGGCGATTATGCCATTCCCATCGGAGCCACAGAAGTCATACTTTACAGATCAGATAATCAGACCGGTGTTTTGGCAGTATTGACTGACAGATTCCGGCATTATGACAAGATTCGGGTTCTTCTGAGCACCAATGGATACGCCGGCTATCTGCATTCTAAAATAGAATTATATAGTCCGGACGGAATAGAAGTTTCTTCCGTTCCAAACGGCCTGTTTTTTTCAGTTAACAGCGATGAAACTATAGAGTTCAGGCCTAACGGAAGTGAAAGTGATCTGTATTTCAGAGGCCAAAAACAATCCTCCTCCATGTTCCGATGGCAGGTCCGCAGCAAAGGAGATTCCCCCATATATGTTAAATCTATACAAAGAAGCCATTCCGGCACGTCGAAAGGTACTGCATACCCGGGAACACTTGAAATAGCTTCAAAGGACAACATGCTTACCCTGGTCAATGAATTGGATTTGGAAGAGTATCTTTTAACGGTTGTTCCGAGTGAGATGCCTATAAGATTCGGGCTGGAAGCATTAAAGGTCCAGGCTGTTGCAGCCAGGTCTTACGCCGTCAGAGCAATACAATCCTCCGGTTTTCGATTCTATGGAGCTCATTTGGATGACAGTACATCCAGCCAAGTGTATAATAACATCAGTGTTCAGGAAATAGCAACCCACGCCGTAGAAGCTACCTCAGGAATAATAGCATTTTATGGCAATGAAATTGTCGATACAAGGTTTTTCTCCACTTCATGCGGATATACAGCCAACATTCATGAGGTATGGAGTAATCAGGAGAATGAATTTCCTTCAGAGAAAATTCCTTATTTAAAAGCAATTCCGCAATATCCCGGAAAAATGCCTAATTTAGACAGAGAAGAAAATTTTCGGGCTTTTATGAGTCAGCATGATATTTCCGCTTATGATCAGTTTTCACCCTTTTTCCGTTGGAAAGTCTCCATGAGCGGTGAGCAATTGGAAGCCATTTTGTCTCATACATTGCCTTCCCTTTATATGAAACAGCCTTTATTTGTTTTGACAAAAACTTCTGAAGAGGTCTATGAAAGCAAAGAAATACCCGAAAAAATCGGAACTCTCTTACATATAGAAGTACTAAGAAGAGGGGAAGGCGGCAATATTATGGAATTGGAAATCACCACAACCCATGGCATATATAAAATTATAAAGGAATATAATATACGATATGCATTGGCTCCGGTGAATTATCTAGGTACGGAACCGATAATACTTCACTGTCATAATGGGTCCATCCGTGAAAACTTTCCTCTCTTGCCCAGCGCTTTTGCTTATATTGATTTTACAAGAAATCTGGAAGGTAATATTGAAAATGTGACTATTTACGGCGGCGGATACGGCCATGGGGTAGGAATGAGCCAATACGGAACTTATGGGTTAACATTGTTGGGAAAAACCTGGAGGGAAATTCTGAGCCATTATTACCCGGGATGCGAATTGAAAAATCTCTATGAAGATAGGTGATTTACTTGAACGTATCTGAAATAAATGGTCTGCACCTGCCTGAAGCAGTTGAATATGTAATTAAAAAGATAATGAAAAACGGCGGACAAGCGTATCTGGTTGGAGGAGCACTAAGGGATCATATTCTGGGCATAAAAGACATATTTGACTACGATATTGCCACGTCGCTGGCTCCTGAACGCATCGAAATTATTTTTTCAAATCATAGTATCTGGACTGCCGGTAAACGGTTTGGCACTATATCCTTAAAAGTGGATGATATGTCAATTGAGATAACCACCTTTCGTAAGGAGGCGGCTTACACCGACAACCGCCATCCTGATAGTGTGTCATTTGTGACGGATATTCATCAGGACTTATCCCGAAGAGACTTTACCATAAATGCTATGGCCTACAATCCTTTTATTACTGAAAAACTTATAGATCTCTTTAACGGGAAGGAAGATATAAAAAATCGGATTATACGGGCGGTAGGTGATCCGCAGCGGCGTTTTGAGGAAGACCCGCTTCGCATGATGAGAGGTATTCGTTTTTTATCCCAACTGGATTTTAAACTGGATGTAAAGACAAAAAATGCAATTCATGACTGTTATCAGAAACTTGAAAATATTTCATCGGAACGTCTTCAAGATGAGCTGAATAAGCTTATATTATCATCTCATCCGGAAAAAGGCTTGATTCTCCTTTTAGAAACCGGAATTCTCCCCCTTATCTTTCGGTTTGATAACTTAGAAGATAAAAAAGCAGATTTTCAGCTTATTAGATACATCTCATCTGACAATCTGACCTATCGGCTTGCTGCTTTGCTGGTTATCTTGTTTGAGGAAGAACTTTCCTTTACAGTATATAATTATAATACTCATATAAACATGAGTATAATTAAAAACAGATTAATAAAACTGCGATACGATAAAAAGACTATTGACCATACCTTAAACCTGTTACAGGGGTATTTTTCCTTTCTTAACATGAAGAAGGTTAAACCCTACAATATAAAAAAGCTATTAGGACAAACAGGCGAAGAAAATATGCTTCAAATACTCAGATGGGCCGATAAATCTGCAGAATTGAAGAAAAACAAGGTTTTGCATGACAAATGTATCAATACATATAGAATTATCAAACATGTACTTGAAAAAGGAGAACCCATATATTTTCATCAACTGGCTCTAAAAGGCGATGATATTCTAAACGCCGGGATTGGAACAGAGAATAAAAAGATAATTGGAGAAGCCTTAAACTATGCTTATGACCTGATACTGAAAAAGCCAGGTTGGAATCGAAAAGATTATTTAATACAAATGATTAAAAAGCGTTTTTCTTCCGATATTGATACTTAACGGATAGCTAACAGAGAATAAGAACTTATGGTTAATGTAAAATTATTGTAGTTTTCATTTAAGCATTGTATACTTGTAAATGTGAACAATCAAATTTATGTGTCGGCACCTGATATAATATTCTAGGGGGTATTTTCATTGAATCTTATTAAGCAATTCAGCAACAGCCTTTGGAATTTTCATTCCTATCGTTCTCTGTCCCAAATGAAAGGCGGAAAGAGTTTTCTTTATATCTTACTTTTATTTTTATTGGTTTACTTAGTCGGCAGCATATATACTGGTGTTCAACTAAGCAATATTGTAGATTATTTGCAGGTTTCTTTAAAGGATTACATGCCCGACTTCAGGCTGTCGGAAGGTCGTTTTATCTTCGATGGAGAGATGCCGTACCGGATTGAAGAAGAAAGTTTTCTTATAATTATTGATACAACCGGACAGACAACAAAAGAAGAATTTGTCGGCTATTCAAGCGGTATCCTTATTACAGAAAATGAATTAATTAACTTTACCTGGGGCAAGGAGGACATTACGCCTTTCTCCATGTTCGGGCCATTGGAAATCAGTAAAGATATTATTGTTGAAGCTATTCCCGCTTTGAAGGTATTTATCACTATAATACTCGCCATAGGTTTCCTGTTTGCTTTTGCCGGGAAATTATTCGGTATTTTAGTTCTTACTCTAATAGCTTTTCTCCCCAACTCCCTCTTCCGTCAGCAACTAACCTTTCAGAATCTTTGGAATGTAGCAATTTACTCATCTACTCTGCCTACATTGATAAAATTAGTCAACTCAGTGTTAGGCAGTCCTTTAAAATCTGTTTTCTTAATATATTGGGGAGTAGCCATTACCTATGTTTTTCTGGGTATTTATTATATGTCCAAATCCAATTATGCAGGTTCTCCCGGGCTTATTCCCGGAGCAGAAAATTCCGGGCCAAATCCTGATGTTTAATGCTTTAGTATAAAGTTGCTTAAAAGCTTACAAAAGTTTTGAACAATATCAAAATGGAAAGTACCAAACCTATGATCCCTAATGCCGGATAAAACCAGGCCACGATATTGGAGAAGCCCAATAAGCATATGCCCAGCCCTAATACGGTCACACATAAAGCAGGAAGGAATGATGGTGTTTTATACCTTCCGTTTAAAGCAGTATGTATGGAAAAAAGATTTCCAACTGCTGTAGTAAATATCTCAGCCCAAATTGCCACACTGTAAGCAGTAATAAAAAAGCTTCCCATTTGGCTGATAATTACCATCAGCGGAATTTCTGCATAAAAAATCTCAGGAATTTGGCATAAAAGGATATAATTCCCCTGTGCTAATAAAATTCCTAGAAATCCACCGCCCAGAATGCTCCCCCAAGTCAGTGTCTTTTTATCTCTTATTTCACTGCCTAAGGAAGCCAATACACCAATAGATAAAACAATATTAAAAGATGCATAGATAACACCTGTACGAACCAAATCAAAGACTTCACCCGATGAATATGACTGAAACATGACAGGGGGTTTCATATCTTTGCTAAGTACATAGACAAATATAAGCAGATTGAATATGATTAAATAAGGAACAATAACGACATTAACAGCAAGAATACCCTTTACGCCTTTAAGTGTTACCACCAGCGTAAAAAAGGCGGTAATAATTGCGCCAAGCAGATGAGGTATGCCCCTACGTTCATCAAAAAGGGCTCCTGCACCGGCAAACATAGCCCCGCATACCAATATAAAGGTTACTCCTAAATAGAGATTAACAAAAGGAGCTGCTGCCCCAAATAAATGGGCAGCCAGCTTTCCAAAAGATTTTACCCTCAAATTACTGGAATAAATCATTATGCTTCTGCCTACAAATATGAATAAAACGACAGAAATCAGTATTGCCCAAAAAGAAAGAATGCCGTAATGAGTAAAGAATTGTAAAATTTCTTGTCCGGTTGCAAAACCTGCTCCTACCACGGTTCCAATATAGGCCATTGCAATTCGAAATCCTTCTATGAGCGAATCTCGGAAGCGATTCATGTCTTCTCCCCTTATACACTCCATTTATTAAGAATGTATTATAGGATAAGAGAAGATATTACTGGCTTTGGCTTATTTTGTTTGAGTCAGGGTTTTAAAAGGGCAAAAACTTAACTGTAATTGCAGAATATCGCCTACCTTGCTGTGATCAGGAAAAACCGATATCGGCAACTTACATGTAACGCCGTCCAAAATCACCACCACATGGTCATCATTTATATGAAGAATCTCCAAATAATACTGCATACAGGCCTCGCCCCTTTACAAATTGATTTGCCCCCAGAAATTATCCATTAAACGAATTATATAATTATAATTCTTCATCAGGGTAGTATAAGAGATATTCCAGGCTGCAGCCAATTCTTTCTTGCTGACAGGCAGGTCTTCCCGAATACGATAATACAATTCCAGGGCAGCTGCCCACCCTTCCGGTTTGCGAATTTCAGGAATTTCGGTCATTTCCCAGTGGTGAAGGCAGCATTCCCAGGCGTCATAAATATCAGCTTCACAGTTATCATAATTCTGCTTTTTCAACCGATTAACTGCCATTTCAGGAATCTCTTCCAAAATATTTTGGGCAACCGGAATAACCTGATCACGCTTGATTTTTACCTCTACAATATTATTATTGATAAAAGCCATATAGGGTTCTTTGGCATCCATCTGCTTAAGAAGAATCAATGCTTCTTCTATCAGTTCTGCTCTTTCTGATTTGCGCAGTATGAATTCCCGCAGCAATTTCTCTGCTTTTTCATCCTGAAAAGAGGCAATAACACTTAGAATGGCTTTCTTAATGAGTACATCGTTTAAGTTTAACCCCCACCTCAGAAGTGATATGAGCCAATCCCCGTTTTTCCATTCGTTCTTACGCTCATTCTTGGACAACTTTAAAATATCATGTATCTTCTTTACCCTTCTGATTATTTCATCATATGGAACCTGGAAATTATAGGGTAATTCTAAAAATTTTTCTTCTCCATCCATGACTCTCTTGACATATGCTTTGTAATAGCTGCTGATGGTATTATTAGGGGTTATTTTTTCAATCTTGTCCCAATATCTTAAAGCCGTTTTATACTTTTTTAAATTAAAACAGGAGATTGCCATATAATGCAGTATTTGTGTTTCATACGGCTTATATTGCAGGAGTCTTTTCAGTAACATGTTTGCATTCTGGTGTTGACCCAATTCACACATAGTAATGGTAATTTTATGCAGCTCTTCCGGATCATCAGTTTTTATTTGTTTTATAATCTCAAGATATTCTGCAGCCTTTGTCTTATCACCGCTTTCAAAATGAAAAAGAGCTGCATTGCAGTTAGCATGCACATTCAAAGGTTGCTTTTCCAGTATTTCAAGACAAATATCGATCGCCCGATCGTCTTTTCCCAGGCAAAAATAAGCCAAAGCCAGGTTGTTACGTGCAAAAATAAACTCTGGCTCCAAACTTGTTGCCTTTTCCAACTCCATAACAGCCCTTTTATAATCCCCTTTATCAAGAAAATCTTTTCCCTTTGCGGCCATTTCCATAACCTTATTCTTCTGGGGATCTATCTCACTGATATATTCATAGTAAAATTCCTGACTTTGCAAGACATCCAATAAGTTCTGAGCTTCTTCGAAGTAGAAGCCTGATTCATCTTCCTCCATATATTTCTTCAGGCTGTGTTCTGCTTTCTTATACTCTTGAAGTCCCAAAAAATTACAACCCATAGCAAAATAGCATTCGGTTCGAGGCGGTGTTTCCTGCAGCAAGGAAAATAAGATCAGATTTGATTCATGATGATAACCCATCTCTGACAGAACTTCTGCTAGATCCAAGGAGTACTCCTGATTCTTAGGGTCTTTTTCAATAGCCTTTCGATAGTAATTCAGTGCATTTATATAATTATTATTCTCTATATGTTTTTTAGCCTTTCGATAGAAGAAGCTGCCATCCTGTTCGAATGGAACAACCTTCTTCACCCCTCTGGCGAATAATTCTTTTGCCATACTTTCCTCCAGGATAGATTGGTCCTAATAAAATTCATTATATCATACCATAACTATATGCTTCAATATTACTCAGCCTTCTCAATTAAGCTCGCCAGTTCTTCTCTGCTAAAGTAATATTTCGTATTGCAATAGTGACATATCAATTCTGCCTGACCATCTGTTTCCATAATATTTGTCAGTTCTTCTTTTCCAAGGCTGATAACCACCTGTTCCAGTCTTTCACGGTTGCAATCACAATGGAAACTAAGGGGAGTTCTTCCCAGTATTTTCAGATCAAAATTGCCCAGCAGAATTTCCAATATTCCCTCAGGCGAGTGCCCTTGTTCAATTAAACTTGATACGCTGGGCATTTCTTTAATCTTTTTCTCTATACTGCCGATGATTTCTTCATCTGCTTCAGGAAGCGGTTGAATAATATACCCCCCTGATGCCCGTACAGACAGATCAGGGTTAACCAGAACACCCAAGGCTACAACAGATGGCTGCTGCTCAGAAATCCAATAATAATTGGCCATATCATCCCCTATTTCACCGGTCACCAAATTTACCTGTCCTACATACGGCTCCTTAAGCCCTAAATCTTTTATTACGGTTAATGTTCCTGTTCTTCCTACTGCCTTACCCACATCCAGCTTTCCTTTGTGATTTAAAGGCAGGTCTAATTGGGGATTATTGACATACCCCTTTAGAGCTCCATCCTGCCTGGCAACACATACAATGTTCCCCAGCGGCCCATCACCTTTAACAATGATAGAAAGCACATTGTCGATTGATTTCATGTCCGTGGCCATCATTCCGGCAACAGTCAACACGCGCCCCAGGGCAGCGGCAGCCACAGGATACATGTTGTGAATCTCTGCCGCCTAGGAAACAAGATTTGTAGTATTTGCAGCAAAAGCCCGTACACTTCTCTTACCTGCTATTGCTCTGACCACATAATCCATCATAAATCCATACCTCCAGATATATTGAAATACCCCGGTGAAATTCACCGGGGTAGGTTTGGCTCAAACTTATCTATTTAAACCAATTGAACATTGGAAGCTTGCAAACCTTTCTCGCCCTCAACGACATCAAAGCTTACTTCCTGTCCTTCAGTCAATGTTCGGAAACCTTCAGCGACAATTGCGGTATAGTGAACAAAAATGTCACTGCCGTCATCTCTTTCAATGAAGCCGAAGCCCTTTGTAGCATTAAACCACTTTACTTTTCCTCTTTCCACGAGAACAATCCTCCTAAAAAAATAATTCGCACTGATTGTACCACATCGAACTATCGATGTCAATTTAATATTTGCACCGGCTGCTGAACCGGTCATATATTTATTATAAACTTACACATAGGGCTTCATGCAAAAAATCAAAAACCAGTTTTACATAGCTGAAAAATATATTCGATGACTGCGCCTGGAAGGCGTTTCTAAACTGTCAGCTCCATAGGTATTCACATGGGAAAACCCACTCTCAATCAATAATGCTGTTAATTCCTCTATTGTCCATGCCCGTTGGAAATGAGTTTCATCGTATCTTTGATAAAGTGAGTTCTCCTCATCTTCCAGCCTTTCAAAAAAAGTAAGCCTCAATTCCAGTATTTGCTTTTCTTCATCAAAATTATTAAACCAAATCATACTGACATCTTCATCGTTAACCGCCATGGTATTGTTTCCTAAAACGGAGGACAGTTTAAATTGAGAAGCAATATCAAAAACTATAATCCCATCAGGATTAAGGTAATGACGCAGGCGTAAAAATGTTTGCTTAAGTTTCTTCTCATTCAAAATGTAGTTAAAGCCTTCATTCATACATAATATGGCATCCACCGGCCTATGAAGGGTCAGTTCAGACATATCCTGGCAAATATAGGGGATATGCAGCCCCAGTTTTCTTGCTTTTTCCTTAGCCACAAAAAGCATATCTTCTGAGATATCAACACCTATTACCTGATAACCCCTGGACGCCATAATACTTGTTACTCCTCCTGTGCCGCAGGCTAAATCAAGCATCGTCTTTGGTTTTTTTCCATGCTTATGAAATATAGCTTCTATATGATTGGCCCACTTATTATAATTCACATTACTCATTAATCTGTCATACAAATAAGCAAAGTCCTGAAACATGGAGTTCTCCCTTAAACAAACATTCATTAGCTCTCCGTTTCTTCTCCCTCTGTTTCTTCTTTTTCCTCATCAAGATGAATGTTTATATATTTGTCAAGTATCCAGTTCACATATGAAATGACTATGAAAGCCGGAAAAGTTAGTCCTACTAAAAAGAAAGGTATGGAAAGCAAATACACAAGACTTAAATACATCAGAAACCCTGCCAAAGCAAAAACAACAAATGTTAAGGGAAGCTTCACCATAGTCAGTATAAAAGCGTTGCGCAGAATCTGCCTTAGTTTCAATCGATAAGTCACTATCATGGGAAAGACAAACATATTCATCATGACAAATATAATAGCCAGAATAAACATAAAATAATACAGAAGCAGATAAAAGAAACCTTCAGAAACAATTGAGCCATAAAACCTTACATTTACACTGAATAAAAGCAGGGCTATTCCATTGATCAGCATCATCAGAATGCTTTGTTTCCAGTTTTCCTTAAACGCGTCTTTAAAATCGCTCCATACCCAGGCATGGTCATCCCTGGCCCAATTTCGTATTACATAGGTAACTCCTGCAGTTGCGGGCCCTGCTAACATCAGGCAGGGAATCATCAGTATAAAAAACTCTAAAGTAACCGGCTGATTAGTTTGCTGCATAAGAAGCCCCTGTATATATAGCCAGATATAACTTGGAAGCCAGAAAACGGCATATAATAAGTTTAATTGTATCAGTTGCCAAAATCGGACAGATAGCACCGTGAAAAACAATTTAAAGCGACTGCTTCCTTTAACATCTTCTTTTTTTAAATCCGGTTTTCGTGGATCACCATAATACATTCGATGAAAAAAGCCAGCCATTTCAACAACCCTTTCTCTTATTCAGGCTTCAGCCCTAATATGTTAAATATGAAATAAAATATCTTTATATAGCTGTACTCCGGTCAGGAGGATTGCCTCATCAAACTGAAATTTATTTGAATGCAACGGATAAGTATACCCCTTTTCCTCATTTCTGCTGCCTAAGTAAAGAAATACACCAGGAACTCTCTGCTGATAAAATGCAAAATCTTCAGCTATCATCATTAGACCTGCTTCAAACTGCATCTGCTCGGGAATAACTGATCGCAGTCTGTTTGTCAGTTCCGGATGGTTTACAACAGCCGGATAGTATTCATCTTTTCTAAATTCCCACCTAATACCATGGCTAGTTTCCATGCCCTTTAGCAGATTAATTAAATGCTTTTCTATTTCAACAGAAACTCCCTCATCGAATGCTCTAATTGTGCCTTTAATCTGGGCATGGGATGCTATTACATTTGCCACATCCCCTGCAGTCAGTTTCCCAAATGTAATTACCCCAGGCTGCAGGGGATCTACTCGGCGCGTTAAAACTGACTGTGCCTGCGTTATAAAATGTGCTGCTGCCAGAACCGTATCTACGCCTTTATGGGGCATAGCACCATGGGCACCTATTCCGTACAAGTCAATAGTAATTCTGCTGGTGGAAGCCATAAAAGGACCATCTTTGATCCCCACCCTGCCTTGTGGTATTTCCGGCATAATATGATAACCGAAAATCGCATCAACTTTAGGGTTGTCCAGCGCACCTTCCTGGATCATGGGAAGTGCTCCACCTATGCCTTCCTCAGCAGGCTGAAAAAGCAGTACTGCATTACAGGGCAACTCCGCTTTGTTTTCCGACAGCCATTGAGCAAAACCCAATAAAATTGCCATATGTCCGTCATGACCGCATGCATGCATATATCCATGATATTGGGAAGCAAATTCCAGCCCGGTATCTTCAATTACTTCCAGTGCATCCATATCTGCCCTGAATGCAAGAGTTTTATCCGGGTTTTTCCCATATCTAACAGCCTTAATACCTGTTTTTGCCATAACTTTAACTTCATCAAAGTTTATGGTGTTAAAAAAGTCAAGAATATAGTCTCTGGCCTTTTCCTCCAGATAACCGACCTGGGGATAACGATGAAGCCATCTTCGGTGAGAAATTATATTTTCTTGAAGCTGCTTTATATCCTGATCTATATTCATGTAAAAATGCTCTCCTCTGCCTTTATAACTTATGCTGGTAAATTTATTTTATAGTATCATTATTTACCGGAAAATTCAACGAATGATTGAAATAGAATTGACATTCTTAATGTCTGATGATATGATTGTAAAAAAGTTGCATATATTATGATGGTAGATTAGAGGTTGCGACATTTAAGAGTAATCCATCTGAGAAAGAAGAGGTTTCAATGACGATGGACGAAAGGAAATGCCGCCGAAGAAAATTACAACCCTTCTTGTAATTTTCTGGTTAAAGGGTCAATAGCTTCTTAATTGTCTTCAAGCAATTGATGGAGCGCTAACTGCCTTCGTAAAATGGATACAAGTACCATTGCTTTTCTTGCATCTTCCAAAACAAATGCTGAAGGTAATGTACTCACGAATCAAATTATAATGCCTATCCATAGATAACGAAGGCGGCTGGTAAAAAATCAGCCGTTTTTTAGTGTAAATTTGCTAATGCAATAAAGTTAAGAAACATTTAAATCCATCTTTTGCATATCTTATAATAAGAGAGCAACACACAGAACAGGAGGAAGAGTATTGAAAAAGTATAATATCGCAATCGTAGGAGCCACCGGAATGGTTGGACGAAAATTTTTACAAGTTTTGGAGGAAAGACAGCTTCCGGTTGATAAATATTATCTTTTTGCATCAGCACGCTCAGCCGGTAAAGTTGTTCCCTTTATGGGAAAGAATTATACAGTTGAAGAGCTAAATGAAACCTGCTTTGACGGAAAAAATATTCATATTGCTCTCTTTTCTGCCGGTGCAAGTGTTAGTAAAAAATATGCGCCTATTGCAGCGGCCAAAGGCATTGTTGTTATTGATAACAGCAGCGCCTGGAGAATGGAACCGGATGTTCCTCTGGTGGTACCGGAGGTAAACCCTCAGGATATTATGAAGCACAAAGGCATTATCGCTAATCCCAACTGTTCAACTATTCAGGCGGTGGTTGCCTTGAAACCTCTATATGATCATTATGGGATTAAACGTATTGTTTACTCAACCTACCAGGCTGTTTCAGGTGCAGGTTTAGACGGTTACATGGATTTGGAAAGAGGGATCCGTGGAGAGAATCCTCAGAAATTTCCTTATCCGATTTTCGGCAATGTCATACCTCATATTGATGTCTTTCTTGAAAATGGATATACGAAAGAAGAAATGAAAATGATTGAGGAAACCAAGAAAATTTTGGGAGACTCTTCTCTGAAGATAACAGCTACTACAGTACGAGTACCCGTTTTCCATGGCCACAGCGAGTCCATAAATGTGGAGTTAAAAAAGAGTTTTGAACTTGAAGAACTTAAAAATGTGTTAGCAAAATCTCCCGGTCTAATAGTAGTAGATGATACGGACAATAACCGTTATCCCATGGCTATAGATGCAGAAGACAAAGACGATGTATTCGTTGGCAGAATACGCAGAGATGAAAGTGTAGAAAATGGTGTGAACCTATGGGTAGTGGCCGACAATATTCGAAAAGGCGCTGCTACCAATACAGTTCAGATTGCAGAGAAATTAATATCACTTTGGGAAGGAAGGTAATTGTCACATGAGTATATTTGTAGGCTCTTGTGTTGCTTTGGTAACACCTTTTACTGAAAACGGTGGTGTCAACTTTGATGCTCTTGACAAATCCATTGATTTTCAAATAAGCCAGGGAACTGATGCTCTATTGGCATGCGGTACAACCGGCGAACCTCCTACAATGACAAAAGAGGAAAAAAGAGATGTAATTCGCTTTACAGTTGAAAAGGCATCAGGCCGTCTGCCTGTGGTGGCAGGTGTCGGCGGAAATTGTACATCTGAAGTAATCCGGGCATCTGTCGAGGCAGAGGATTTGGGTGCAGATGCGCTGTTAATCGTAAATCCTTATTACAACAAAACCAATTCAAAAGGTTTAATTGCTCATTATCAGGCAATTTCTGATAGGGTAAATATTCCGATTATCATATATAATGTGCCCAGCCGCACCGGATATAAT
>JAAZHD010000419.1 GCA_012510895.1 Clostridiales bacterium | reverse complement strand
TGAAGATAACGGTTTACTTCTTCCAAAGTGAGTCCGTCATGTATTGCCAGATTTATACCGTCTGCAATTATGTCTGCCACATCATCAATCAACAAATCAACTTCTTTAGGGGTAACCACAAGATCTCCCAAACCTTCGGTCAACACTTCTCCGACCAGACTGTTCAAACGTTTTTCATCCATTGTCTTAAGCATCAGAAAAAGCTCATTGTCCGGCTCCACCTGTTCGGAAAATTCCTTAATCAGCATTCCCAGGGCATCCCGGCCTATAGTATGAGCGTAAACAACGGTGGGCACACCTATGGCTAATGTTGATACCCCAAGAGTATCAATGTTTAAACCCATTCGTTTATTCCCAATGCCCGATCCGGGACTGATTCCCGTATCAGCTATCTGTATTGTGCTGCCTATTCGCTCAGTTTTTCTGGAAGCCAAAGCATCAATGGCAATAACCAAGTCAGGCTGTACCTTGTCCACTATGCCCTTAACAATTTCGCCTGTTTCCACGCCGGTTATACCCAGAACTCCCGGGGCAACAGCACATATCCGGCGCATGCGCTCGTCCACCTGATCCGGCACATATTCAAATATATGACGCGTAACCAGTACTCTATCCACTACCTTGGGGCCTACCGCATCAGCGGTAACATTCCAGTTGCCTAATCCTACCACCAATATTACGCTGTCTTTGTTCAGATTAACCAGCCTTCTGATTTCATCTGCCAGACATTTTTTAACCAATTCTTCATAAACGGGGTCCCTGTCCCTTATCCCCGGAGTTTCCAATGTAATGTAATTTCCTATGGGTTTTCCAATGTTTTTTTCACCTATTTCGGAAACCACCTCTACACGGGTAATGGAAATATCCTCCTCCGCCTTAAAATTTTCCACCTGTACACCCGGTATATCATGTCTGCCTTGTTCCTGAGCCATTTCCCTGGCTTCCATGGCTAAATCTGTACGGATGTTTTTCCACATACAATCAACCTTTCCTGTTGTTTTCATATTCATGCCTTACTATTTTCACCCACTGTAATGGTTTTATTCCATGGAATAAAAAGCGCAAAATATACCTTGACTTGCATTTTTGTATGAAATTATTATTTCATATGGTATAATTATTGTTGCTTAAACTTATTGTGATTATTTAATTGATTAAACTGACATTTGATTTTCCGCGGAGTTTTTTGATAAAACCTTGCTAAACCAGTTTATTAATGGTACAATGTTGATTGTTGATTTTGATCGAGGAGGTGACGAATTTGCCAAATATTAAATCAGCTGAAAAAAGAGTTGCGGTTGCTAAAGCTAAAACCCTTCGAAACAGAATGATTAAGTCCGACCTTAAGACAGCTGTCAAGAAGTTTGAAAAAGTTCTCTTAAACAACGATACTGAACTGGCCAGAAGATTATACAGCGAAGTAGTTAAGAAAGTTGACATGGCAGCTTCTAAAGGTGTCATTCATAAAAATGTTGCCAACCGGAAAAAGTCAAAGCTGGCTCTTCGATTGAATGCAGCTTCAGAAAATTAAAGA
>JAAZHD010000418.1 GCA_012510895.1 Clostridiales bacterium | reverse complement strand
TTCCCATATTTCAGGCAACAAAGCATTGAAATGCGTTATATCCGTGAGTGGTTCTCTTAACAACAAAGTGAAATCCTAAGATTGAGAGAGAATACGAGAGAAAATGAAAGATAATAGAGGGAGGAATGATAAATGCTTGAGTTAAACAAAAAGGTATCTTATTTACGCGGTCTTGCTGAGGGTATGGAAATAAATGAGGATACCAAAGAAGGTAAAATTTTTATTAATATTATAGATTTGTTGGAAGAAATGGTGCTGGCAATATCTGAACTGGAAACAGCACAAGCTGAAATGGAAGAATACATAGATAACTTGGATGAAGATTTAGCAGATATAGAACATGTAGTCTTTGAAAATGAAAAAGATGAGTGGGATAATGAAGATACACAATATATCGAAGTGGAATGTCCCAAATGTAAAGAAACAGTATACTTTGATGAAGAGATATTTGAAGACGATGAAGAGGATTTAGTCTGTCCAAATTGTAACGAAGTTATTTATTCAGAAGAGAGTTACGAGATTAGTGAAGATATCGATTAATGTTAAAATAATCTGAAAAATAAGATCTATCTGGTAGGAGGTAGCTGATGAATTCAGCTACCGACCTTCCATAACATTGTACGTACCGTTTGTTATACGGCAGTTCCTTAGTTTTCGCAGTTTTCAAGTAGTAATCGGTCTTTGGTATGTAACCTAGACCGCCTACTTCATTATTCGTCAGTACACTGTTAAGCATATTTGAATACACCAGATACCCTTCCGGTAGTTAGCCATTTCATGTACTTTCCATTCCGATAAGTTATATTTTTTGATCATAATGTACCTAGTTCTGACCATCTTCCATTGCTTCCAGTAAATAGCCCTTATTCTTCGACGTAACCATTCATCTGCAGATGTTAGCAGTCTTTTCATATCGGCTAGGACAAAGTAGTTCACCCATCTTCTGTTAAAATGTGTCAGCTTTAGGCTCTATACTCAATTCCCCAACCATTGGTTCTTTATGTTATCTCTCTTATTCGGTTTTTCATCATGGATATGGACTTTGGATGAACTCTAAGTCTACTTTGACATACTGTATCAAAAAGATTTCTCTAAATCCATATCGACTATGTAGATGTATCCCATCGTCTACATTCCATTAGCATTCTTTTAGTGCATCATGTACACCTCTTCATGTCTTCATGGACAAATGCCAAGGCTGTAGTCTGAAAACCGTTAGGGTGAACTAGGGACTTTTATCCACTAGATTGCGTCCGAGCTGTGCGCATATAAAAAGCAGATATTTTTCCTTTAAGGAAATATTATCTGCTTTTTTCTTATTTTAGTGTGCTAATTGGGATAAGCCTTTCATAAATATAAATAAGCAAAGGAGGAAAGTTATAATGTTAGCTAGAGACATAAAAAAAGAACCGAATATATCATGGCAGCAACCTATTCTGGAGTCACTGCCACAAAACATACAAGAAATAATAAAGAGAATACCTTTATCAGTCCGTCGCGATCTAGAGGAAATACGAATACGAGAAAATCGTCCCTTAATGATATATAGCCAGGGAAAAGATTATTTTGTCTGCAAAGATGGTTCTATAAACTCTCATATGGAACAAGCTTATATTATAACGAAAAATGATACCAGAAATATACTTCAGCTAATATCGGACTATTCCATATATGCCTTTGAAGAAGAATTAAGAAATGGGTACCTTACATTGCAGGGAGGACATCGGGTAGGAATAGCAGGCAAAATAGTATTAGATAAGGGATCAATAAGAACTATGAAACATATTCGTTCTTTCAATATCCGTATCTCTAAAGAAATAATTGGAGCTGCGGATAAAATCATACCTTATTTGATATCTGATAAAAAGCTATGTCATACACTAATTCTGTCTCCTCCTCAAATGGGGAAAACTACTATTTTGCGTGATATAGCCAGGAAAATCAGCGACGGATTTCCTGGATTCACTGGTGTTAAGGTGGGAATTGTAGACGAACGTTCAGAAATTGCCGGTTGTTGGCAGGGATTGCCTCAAAGAAATGTAGGAGTACGCACTGATGTATTAGATAGTTGTCCTAAAGCAGCTGGTATTATGATGATGATACGTTCCATGTCTCCTAATGTAATTATAACTGATGAAATAGGAAGAATGGAAGATGTGGATGCTATTCTGGAATCATTAAATGCAGGTATTAAGGTCATCACGTCTGCACATGCATCTGACTTGCAAGATGCAAAAAGAAGGCCTTTTCTTTTACGATTATTAAATAGCCATGTATTTGATCGAATTGCTGTTCTTAGCAACTCACGTGGAATAGGTACTCTAGAACAAGTATATGAAGGTAAAAATCACCAGCCTCTGTTGGCTCATCCAATAAGATGAAAGGAATAGACTACTATGTTTGTCAAGATACTTAATAGTTTTGTTATTGTTATAGCATCAACCTTATTAGGAAGAGAATTAGCAAATAAATATGTTAACCGTGTTAATGAATTAAGTGCTTTACAGGTTGCACTTTCTCGGTTGGAAACAGAGTTTGAACATTATGCTTCCCATCTCCCAGAAGCTATGATAAGGATTGGTAACTCAATTGGAGGAACAGCAGGAAAACTATTTTATATAGCGGGACAATCCTTAACAGAAAAGAGCAGCACATTATCAGAAGTCTGGAACACCTCTCTTGACCTTATGAAACCTGAATGGAGTCTAAGGCAGGAGGATTCTAAAATTTTACGTCGTTTCGGTGATCAACTAGGAAACAGTGACAGAGAGGGACAAATAAGGTTTATACGATTGACTCTAGCCCAATTACATGATGAGGAAGTAAAAGCCAGGGCAGCCAGAGAAAAATACGATAAAATGTATCGTAGTCTGGGACTGCTTGGTGGAATTGCTTTGGCTATAATTCTGCTATAAATGGAGGAACTTCATATGAATGTAGAAATTATTTTTAAAATTGCAGCTGTAGGTATATTAGTTGCTGTAGTCAATCAAGTTCTTTTGAAGGCAGGCAGGGAAGAATTAGCGATGATGACCACTTTAACTGGGTTGGTAATAGTCTTACTCATGGTAATAAATTTAATTAGTCAGTTGTTTCAAAGCGTTAAATCAATTTTTCGATTATATTAATCCAAATAAAACAGCAAGAAGACTATTAATATATTGACTATGGAGGTGCTGTTACAGATATGGATATTATGCAGATAACAATAATAGGTTTGCTTGCAGCATTGCTTGCTTTGATAGTAAAGCAAGAAAGACCAGAATTAGCTATTATGATTACTCTGACAACTGGGATTTTATTATTTCTTTTTGTTCTTGGAAACATTAAAACAATTGCTGACTTTATAGAAAAAATGACCCAGAAGGTTAATATAGACTCAATATATTTGACAACTGTATTTAAAGTAACAGGAATTGCATATATAACAGAATTCGGCTCGCAAATTTGCAAAGATACCGGCGAAGGAACCATTGCTTCTAAAATAGAGCTTGGAGGCAAAATATTGATAATGGTATTGGCTCTGCCTGTTTTGACAGCTTTAATGGAAGCGGTGCTAAAAATAATCCCATAGGAGATTCACTTATGAAAAAGAATGTATTATTTCTACTAATACTAGTAATTTTTACTCTATTTATTACCAATAGAGCATATGCAGCTCCGGATAAAGACGAAAGTTGGTTGGAAGATATTGATAATTTGTTAACGAAGCAGATAAATGAA
This sequence comes from Clostridiales bacterium, assembly GCA_012510895.1. Taxonomy (GTDB): domain Bacteria; phylum Bacillota; class Clostridia; order Caldicoprobacterales; family DTU083; genus JAAZHD01. The sequence continues at coordinate 286 of JAAZHD010000418.1, read as the reverse complement.
ATGAATACAGCAGAGTTGGAACATTATCTAAAATATGTGGAAGGAGATTATACAGTAATAATAGATGCAATATCAATTGATGATCTATTAAGAGATTTAGTGAAAGGTAACTTTTCTTTCTCCTGGCAAGACTTCTTTAATTATATAATTCGTGTATTTTTTAAAGAGTTTAGTTTTAATATTTCTTTAATGGCAAAAATTATAGTTATAGCAGTATTATGTGGAATATTTAAAAACATGAATGATTCCTTTGAAAGTCAGTCTGTTGGCGATACAGGGTATTATG
>JAAZHD010000417.1 GCA_012510895.1 Clostridiales bacterium | reverse complement strand
CAGCCGGAGCTCGAATTCGTATTAATTGACTGACCATCAGATTTTGAGGACATGCAGGATAATGTTTTTTCAAGTTGCTCCCTCCCTTTGTCATATTATAGTATATGTGATTATTTATATAATGTAACATATAAAAAAATATATCTTATAAACACAGAGGGTATTAATTTTATATACTGCTTTTCTTAAGCTATTGTATCCGAATGCAATCTCTTTATCATAATATGCTATAATACTTCTATAAGGATTATTGTTTTACAAAAGAGGAATTGCCAATTTATAATTTGATATATATAATTGTCATATATATGCCTTAAACAAACAGGCAAAGCCATTAATCAGCTCTTGGACTACATTGAACAAATATATTAGGAAAAGACTTTACTAAAAGCATATAGCAACAAATATGGATTGGTGGAGGATAAAAATGGAACAACCCATAATCATTGTAAATACGACTATGACTAAAGAAGATTATAGGAAGTTTTTGTATATAGCGACTTTCAGAAGAAATAAGCTGATAATCCCTTTTCTTGTACTGATTTCTTTAATCGGGAGCATAATTGTAAGTTTAGGCAATAATGGACATTTGAATTTTATCAAACTTATAATTAGTTGGGTATTATTGTTTGCACTAGCTTTTTCCGTTGTTCTATTTAAAGTTGAAATGAAAAATGCACAGCGAATAAAGACAGATAAAACAGGTGCATTTAATAGTATTAATACCTTAAAATTCTTCTATGACAAAATAGTTATTGAGAATAAAGAACTAAAATCGACAGGTGAGTTAAAGTATGACCAGTTTTATGCATTACTGGAGAGTAAGGACTATTTTATTTTTTACCTGACATTAAATCAGGCATCATTGGTAAGAAAGAAAGATATCGATGATCTTAGTTCATTTAAGGAGTTTATTATAGAGAAATTTAGAGATAAGTATAAAAGTATATGATTATGAATAAAGTATATTTGTCGGCTTACTGCAAAAACCGGGAAAGAGAATACAGAACATTATTTGCAAAAAGCATTGAACTTGATTTGGAAAAACTTATAATACTAAAATATCCACCAGGTACCTGGTGGATATTTTTAATTGCAGCTACATACTTGTTAAATCTCTGCCTCAGAAGACACATTGGAGTCAGCATATGCTTTGTTGCCGGATGCAACTAGTTTTATAATGATAAGCACACCAAACATCATAGCCAGGGACAGCGGCAGTACAACCCAGGCTGATTGCACCAGACCTGCTATTATATAACCTACAAGGGACACAGCTGCTACTGTCATAGCATAGGGAAGCTGAGTTGTTACATGATTAATGTGATTACACATTGCTCCGGTGGAGGACATGATGGTAGTATCCGAAATCGGCGAGCAATGATCACCGCATACTGCTCCGGCAAGGCATGCTGAAACGGATATTATCAATAACTCGGGGTTAAGATCTACTGCCACAACGATTGGCAGAAGGATGCCGAAGGTTCCCCAGGATGTTCCGGTTGAGAATGACATTCCGACAGCTACTACAAATACTATAGCCGGAAGCATTATCTTCAGACCGGTTGCGCCTTTAAATATTGCACTGACATATTCTTTAACACCTAAAAGACCTGTAATTCCACTTAGGGTCCATGCAAATGTAAGAATAAGGATTGCAGGAACCATTGCTTTGAATCCTTCAGGGAAGCATTCCATGCACTCATTGAAACTCAAAACTTTACGTGCCATTAAATAGATTATAATGATAATAAGTGCGAGACAGGAACCTAATGACAGTCCAAGGGATGCATCACTGTTGGCAAAGGATTCGACAATGTTGGCGCCTTCCAGGATTCCGCCTGTATAAACCATGCCCAGTATGCAAAAAATTATCAACAAAACTACAGGGATAACCAGATCAATAACCTTTCCTTTTCCGGCAGGTTTATCAACATCCTGTCCTTCAAATGGCCTGTCAGGTGTGGTATAGAGATCGCCATACAGGATTGCATTTTCTTCATGTTTTTTCATAGGTCCGTATTCAATACCCAGTAGTGTAATAATGATAATCATTGCTATGCTCAGAAGAGAATAAAGATTATAAGGAATTGCACGAATAAAGAGTTCGAGTCCGTCATAGCCTTCTACTACACCGGTAACAGCAGCAGCCCAGGAAGAAATGGGAGCAATCATGCAAATGGGTGCAGCGGTGGCATCTATCAGGTAAGCCAGTTTTGCACGTGAAATCTTTTGCTTATCTGTGATAGGTCTCATAACATTGCCTACCGTCAGACAGTTAAAGTAGTCATCTACAAATATCAATATACCGAGTCCGAAAGTTGCCAGAATAGCCCCCTTTCTGGACCTTATTCTCTGAGCTGCCCACTGCCCATATGCAGCAGAGCCGCCTGCCTTGTTCATAAGGCTTACAATTGCTCCCAATACAACCAGAAAGATCAGGATACCTACATTCCAGCTGTCCGAGAGTGAAGCAATAAACCCTTCAGTGAACATTGCATTGAATGCGGTAAGCGGATTGAAGTTTGCATATAGCAAAACTCCACTAACGATGCCTATGAATAGTGAACTGTATACTTCCTTGGTGATAAGTGCCAGTACAATAGCAATTATCGGAGGCAGGATAGACCAAAATGTAGCGTATACATTGCTCTGATGCTCTTCGCCTCCTGTGCCCTCAGCAAATGCCGGTAATGTGAATACCAGCAGTATTACTGCAATGGATACCAGCATTGTTAGTAGTTTTTTACGATTCATGATAAACCCCCTATTTAT
>JAAZHD010000416.1 GCA_012510895.1 Clostridiales bacterium | reverse complement strand
TCTGACTTCATGAGTTCTTAATAAGTAATCCAAATTTTCTCCTAATCCTTCTTTTACTATCGATTCGCCCAGTAGTATTACCTGGCAATGTTCTAATGTTGGAATTTGATTTATTGACTTGGTAAGCATTTTTTGTGCCTCTGTTATGTCTTTTTCCTTTTCCGTAATATTCCAATAAAATTCTTCTGCGCCACCATTATTGTTAAATGCCCGAGGTTTTGCAATTTGAAAGGTAACTTCAATTTCATCACCATTGTCTGCTTTATCCAATGCAATTCCTAAAACAAATGCATACCTTTCAATTTCCACCATATCCCAACAAGATGTGATAAAAAGCATTAATAGAATGGAAAGAAAAACTAAAATAAGTTTCCTAAGCACTACCCCGGCCTCCTTTTTTCCGTAAGAGTGCCAAAGCAAGCAAAGGAACACTGCTTAACACTATAAAAATTCCCCCGTAATTAACCATATCTGCAAGTAAATTAATTTGCACAACATTTTGCGGCAATATTGCAATTATATAACAAACAGGAATCAAAATTGAAATAAACGGCTTGTAATTCCTTAAATGCAAAATCCGGGTTAAAGAAATTGCAGCCATATATATGTAAACAATCAAATTAGTAAAGACTGCAAGAATCCAGAATACGATAAAAAATATATCAAAACGTTCGATAAACTGAACACCAATTTGCCTGGCTAAATGTATGGTTGGGTATATCAACTCTGAAGTTGGTAAAGCACCAATAATACCTATAGATAAAAAAACAAGCCCAGTATATACTATAATAGGTGAAATCATACCTGCTAAGCCTGATATTAGTGCTTTTTTCTTATTATACATAAACGGTATTAGAAAAAAAAGTATTTCATATCCTAAATATGAAATAGTCACACTAGTAACACCTTTTAAAATTGGATCAAAACCGTTAGACAAAGTATCGCGATAACGATATAATTCTACTTCGGAAATATTAAAAAACATTGTAAAGAAAATAACCAGCAGAATAGGAATAATAAACAGCTCACAAATTCTTGCAATCACCGCAATTCCGCCCTGTACACAATATAATATTAATAACAACATCGAAATCATAATGACTTCTAAAGGAGTTCTGGGAAGTAGTACAATTTTAATCACATCTGCGAAACCTCTCAAAACATAAGAAGAAGCCAATAAAGTGTAAACTACAAATATTGCATCATACATAAATCCTAGGTGTTTTCCAAGAATTTGCCTGGAATACTCGATAATGGTTTTGTTTGGAAACTGATTGCTGACTAAGATTATCATTCCTGCTAACACGATGGATAGTATGCCCGCAATAAATGTAACCAGAACACCATCTACACCCGAAGAATGAGTTGCACGTTGTGGAATAAACATGACACTAATTCCTATTACACTAAGTGTTACTATGGCACAAACTTGAAAACCTGTTAATCCTTTATGTGGAATATGCATTGCTCTCTCCTTAATTTAATCCATGTCCATTCGTATCATATCAATAGGATATGCCTGTAAAGGCCTTTTTCTCATTTTCCTAGCTGGAGCGCGTATAACAAAATCCTTTAGGTCCTGAAACAATGTTGGAGCTTGCGGTGTCATAAAATCTATTCCAAAGCTTTTGATAGATACCAGGTGTATGTTTATTAAAATAAAACCAATTATGACACCGTACAGGCCTAAAACCGCTGCCAAAATCATAAAAGGAAAACGCATAGTTCGCAATGCAATTGCAGCACTATATGTCGGTATGACAAAAGATGCAATTGCAGTAAGAGAAACAATTATAACCATTATAGGGCTGGTCAAACCTGCATTCACTGCGGCATCCCCTATGATAATGCCGCCTACAATACCAATGGTTTGGCCAATCGATGTCGGAAGTCTGGCTCCTGATTCACGAAGCAACTCAATAGTGATCTCCATTAAAAAAGCTTCTATTATAGAAGGAAAGGGTACCCCTTCCCTAGTAGCTGCAATGGATAGAGCAAGCCTGGTTGGTATTAAACCGGGATGATATGTTAAAACTGCTACATAAACAGCTGGAGTAAATACAGCTAGGAATGAAGCAACCCATCGCAAGGAACGTATAAAAGATGTTACAATCCATCTTTCATTATAGTCTTCCGGGCTCTGAAAAAACTGAGTAAAAGTAGTGGGAATTATTAAAGCAAAAGGACTGTTATCCACTAGTATAATTATACGACCTTCCATCAGATTGGAAATTGCTTTATCCGGCCGTTCGGTAGCTTGTATTTGTGGAATCGGTGTCATTGTATTATCTTGTATAAGTTGCTCTAAATGTCCTGAACTTATAATTTGGTCTATGTCTACAGACTGCAGTCTTTCCTCTACTTCTTTCAATAGTACCGGGTTAGTTATTCCTTTTATATAAATATATGCAATATCTGTTTTGCTTCGTCTCCCTAAACGAATGGTCTTTATTACCATATTGGGATCCCTGCATTTTCTCCTTAGTAATGCTGTGTTGACTCGCAGAGTTTCCGTAAACCCTTCCTTTGCACCGCGAATGACTCCTTCTGTTTCTGGGTCAGATATGCTTCTCATAGACCAACCTCTGGCCCCAATAACGAGTAATTTCCTGAAACCATCTATAATTAAAACAACCTCGCCTGATAAAAGTCGTAGCATTGCTTCGTCCAAATTGTCTACTTCCATCATTTCTCCCACATAAACAGCGTGATTCAAGACAAATTCATAAGCTTCTTCTGGTTGTACTTTTCTTTCTTCTTTTATTTCAAATTCAATTACTCCAGACATCAAAGGCTTAAGAATATTTACATTCACAACGGTTTTATCTACTAAACCATCTACGAATAAAAGATCACAGTTAATGCCATTGTTGCCAGGCTTGAATTTTCTAATTACCATATCTGAACTTTCTTTTAAAAAAGCACAAAATTTTTTTAAATTTTCTTCTACCTTATCAGACAGATCAGTATTAACTTGTTTTTCGCTTGGAAGATGCGAATTACGCCTTTCTTTGATTATTTCATAATTTTTAGGGTTCTTCGACTTTCTATCTCGTTTTATTATTCTCATGGTTCCTCCCAGGGATAATACCTAACCTAATACTACATATTATCGTGTGCAAAAAAGATAAAGTTATACCCTGGTTCTTTTTCCTGCCAGGCATTACAACAAAACAAAGCAAACAAGATACCTTGCTTATAATTAAGCAATTAATAAACCTCAGACATATAG
>JAAZHD010000044.1 GCA_012510895.1 Clostridiales bacterium | reverse complement strand
TCATCTAAAATAAGGGCTATGTCAACTACATTCAGCTTAACAATTTGTTCCCTTATTTTGGTAAACTCACCTTTTTCGATGCCCTGCTCAATAAATTCGATTACTTCTTTCATGGTAAGCTCCTCCTTTCTCAGGAGCTTAAACCGCCGCCCAGTGGGACGGTTGCAGCTCCCTTATTCACTTGTATTATCTTTTTACTGCCATCAGGCAAAGGTCCAGGATCCAAACCGTCACCACCTTTTCTCTTAAATGTTATTAATTAGGCACAAACATATGTATTATACCCAATTTCAGATATGGTGTAAAAAGTTTTTATTATATATACCTTGTTTCTGCTGTATGTTCAATTGGAAAAAAGAAGGAGCAAGAAAAAATTCCCTTGCTCCCCGTCGCTTTTTGCTGAAGCTGTTCGCACTACCTTATATGATGCATATTGCTTAGTCAGGAGTCAACCCGTACTTCTTCTCCCTTTTCAGCAGATTCATAAATCTTATCCATCAGCAGTGAGCTGAGTATTACATTGTCGATATTAGAGCGGATCTTTTTGCCTTCCTGTGAGCACTTGATAAAAGCATCGATTTCATCATAGAACATCTCTGCTTTCTGATAGGAAGGTGTAGTCTCATAGAGAACACCCTTATCAGAAGACCAGATTTTGAAGTTTCCGCCGTACTGAAGCCTGATGCCTGCCTTATCGCCTAAAAAGTCAATGAATGTACCGGGTTCATTGATATTTTGTGCCCAGGCTCCGTTCAGGGATATTGTGGGACCTTCGCTGCGAACCAGTCCGGTTACAAAATCTTCAACATCATAGGTGCCGCTGTAATCCGGAGGTCCGGCCCACATGCTTGTATATGCATAGTTCTTCATATCTCTGCCCAGTACACTATAGGCAGCTGCGCTTACAGTTTTAAGTGCAGGGCTTCCGATGCAGTACATAATAAGGTCCAGATAGTGAACTCCCCAGTCGATCAGAACGCCGCCGCCTGCCATGGACTTGGTAGTAAAAGGACCGCCCAGCCCGGGAATAGAACGATAGGCCCTGAAAGAACAATAGATGTGATATATATTTCCAAGTTCTCCGGCATCTATCATTTCTTTTATTTTGTTAACAGCCGTATTAAAGCGGTTTACCACACCGATGTTAAGAATAACATTGTTTTCATCGGCTGCCTTTTTCATGGCCAAAGCCTCTTCATAATTCATGGCTGCAGGTTTTTCGCACAGTACATGTTTTCCGGCTTTCAGGCAGTCAATTGAGATGGGAGCATGCAGATAGTTGGGAACACATACGGATACAATGTCAACTTCGGGGTCCGCAATAGCTTCTCTGTAATCCGTTATTGCATATTCTCCGTTAAATTTTTCCTTAAAAGCCTGTGCCCGCTCGGGAATAATATCCACACAGTATTTTATTTCACTCAGTGGGTTTTTGAAATAAGCAGGCCCGTGAGCACTGTTGGCAATGGCACCATTGCCGATAACAGCAACTTTTACTTTTTTCATTAATAATCCCTCCTGTTATGATCCCTTGTCTTAAGCATGGATTTGTATGCTATTATATCACTTTCATTTTGCTTTTTGTCCACAAAGTAAAATTGATTGCTGATCTTTAAAGCTATTCTTGGAAATTAGGGAGGAAAGCACCCATTTTCTTTAGGCGGCGCTGCAGCTCCCTTACATCGAATCCCCGGATATGGGTATTCTGCTCTGCAGCAATGGCGGCTGCCATTCCTGCAGCCTGTCCGGTTATATAACAGCCGGGCATGACGCGAATGGAGGACTGAATGTAACGATCGCAGCTTACGCAGCGTCCGGATACCAAAACATTGTCAAGGCCTGCAGGTGTCAGTATCCTATAGGGAATTCCATAGTTCTCGCCTTTCTTGTACCTGTATGATTTATGCTCCTTCTCAAACTTGGAAAAACTTTCCTTGGATGAATCTGATGCGTGAATATCCACAGGGTATGCATAGCGTCCGATTTCATCATCAAAAACAGCCCTGTTCAGAAAATCATCCAGTACCATTACGTAATCCCCTATAATTCTTCGGGACTCACGTATTCCTAATAAAGAACCCGTTGCCACCAGCTCCATATTCTCATAGCCGTCCAGGTATTCTTTATAATATTTTTCATATTCCACCAGGGATTTGCGGCCCCAGATCAAGGCCTTAGTCAAAGAAACCTCATCAGTGGAATCAACGCCGAAGGTATGCCCGATGTTTCCCCCGCCAAGAGTATTGCCTACCCGCCACATTCCGGGCAGATGACGGTCTTCGTATGTGAACACCTTGTCTTTAAAAGCATCTTCAATACGGCGGGTGTCCGGTTTCTGAACCCTGTCCCAGTCAATGTTAGCCCAGAGGCTGCATAAGGTTCCTGCCATCATTCTTCCGTCGGCATCGCCTTTTTCATACTTCGCCCCTGCCCAGGCAGCCAGGTCACCGTCTCCCGTTCCGTCAATATAAATTTTGGCCTTTACTGCAAACATGCCGCTCTTTGCAGCGAAGACCACGTAATTCACCTTACCGTCTGCTGCATCCAATGCTACCATTTGAGTATGAAGGGTAAAGTCTACACCGGCATCCAGGAGCAGGTCATCGTACACCCTTTTTAAAGCCTCTGCCTTAATAGAAAGATTCCAACCTTCTATCTTGCCGCCGTATTCATGCATCTTATTCAATACTACCTCGCCAACGCCGGCTGCCAGGAAATTTACGCCGTCGGAAAACAGCATAAATGCCGGAACCATTCCGGCAGTTCCCATTCCTCCCAAACAGGAATGAGCCTCAGCCAAAAATACCTTTTTGCCCTGCCTGGCAGCTGTCAGGGCTGCAGCTATTCCTGCCGGCCCTCCGCCGACTACCAGCACATCTACGTTATGGCGTACTTCAATTTCCCTTTGAAACATAATACAGGCCATATCATCATCCCCCTTTTCATTTTACAGTATCATAAAAAGACTCCTTACGGTTTTACAATTCACGTAAATGCATGCGAATATTTGTTTTAAGCCCTGCCGGCAGCAACGGCTTCTGCAAAGGATACTGCCGCCTGAGTAACTTTTTCAAAGTTGCCATCCTTAACCCAGGCGGGATTAACCATAGCGGTACCAATCCCCAGGGCATAGGCTCCTTTTCTCATAAACTCAGCTGCGTTTTCCAGGTTTACGCCGCCGACCGGCATAATTCTTACCTGGGGCAGGGGTCCCCTTATATCCTTTATATACTCAGGACCGAATACTCTTGCAGGAAATACCTTAACCAGCTGGGCTCCCGCCTCCCATGCCGTAAGAATTTCCGTTGGCGTAAGCACACCGGGAACTGCCAGTTTGCTGTAGCGGTTGCAGGTTTCTATTACCTTCAGGGAAAGGGTCGGGGAAAGTATAAAGTCAGCCCCCGCCCGAATTGCGGCAGCGGCATTTTCAGCATCCAGAACGGTGCCTGCACCAATAACCATTTTATCTCCACAAGCAGACTTCACTTCTTCTATCATCCGAAGGGCACCGGGAGTATTCATTGTAATTTCAACAGCACGGATCCCGCCCTGGTAGAGAGCTTTGGCAGTCGGTACAGCCGCCTTTTCTTCCACTCCCCTTATAATGGATACCAGTCCTAATTCACCTATTTTCTTTAAAATCATTTCTACCATTCAGTCACCACTCCATCCTCTGCGCGCCATACCGGATTTCTCCAGCGATGGCCCAGCTTTGCCATCTCTTTTACTTTTTCCTCGTTGACTTCGATTCCCAGCCCTGGTCCGGTAAGTTTTTTAAC
>JAAZHD010000415.1 GCA_012510895.1 Clostridiales bacterium | reverse complement strand
GACCTATATGTGAACATATATCACATTATATTATATCGTAAGTTTGTCATTCCAAGAATCAGCCTGTTGTCTTTATATAGAACAGAACAATACCACATGAATTTATTATTCATTGTTCGCTCAAAGACAATCAAATCAAAATCATAATAAGAGCCTTGTATTAGTGGTGCCTATTATCCTATGAAAGAAAGCGGGGAATACAATTTTGGATTTAAACAATTTAGCACAAAATACTATTCTCGAATTAAGAGAATTTGGTAAAGAAATTGGTGTAAAAAGTGTTACACGGTTTAAAAAAGATGTATTGGTAGAAAAAATTAAAGAAAGGCTTGCGGAAGCCTCCTTCAGTGATGCCGAACTTAAAGCCATGGCAGAAACTGCATCAGGCAGGCTGACTGCCAGGAAGCAGGAGCCGGAAGAGCCGGAGCCTGAGCAGGGAAAAAGAAAAAGAGGTCGTCCCAGAAAGCAGCCGGAAAAAGAGGATGAGTTTTCTGAATCAGAACAGGGGGCTGCCGTAGAGGAGGAGCCTGCGGAAGAGGAGTATGAGCCGTCTGAACGGGAGCCTGAACCTTCGCCGCCAGATACTGATGCTTCAGCAGATTCAGAGCCTGAAAAAAAGAAACCTGTCGCAGAAGAAGAGTTTTCAAAGACGGAGGAAGATGAGGCAGAAGAAGACGAATGCCCTGACAAGGATGACGAATATCAAAAAAAGGTTGCATACGCAAGAAAGCATTATAATACCTCCAATCCTGCTATTCCCGAGTTATTAAGCAACAGTGATGTTCAGGATGCGGAAGGCATACTGGAGGTTCTTCCTGATGGATATGGTTTTCTTCGCACAAATAACTATCTGCCGGGTCCCAATGATGTTTATATCTCTCAATCACAAATCAGGCGTTTTAATCTCAAAACAGGCGATTTAGTAGCCGGGAAAGCAAGACATACCAAAGACGGCGATAAATTCAGAGCCCTTCTTTACGTAACAGCCGTTAACGACGAAGATCCGGAAAAAGCACCTTTACGCCGGACTTTTGAAGAACTGACTCCGATTTTTCCTAATAAGAGAATTACACTGGAAAACAAAAAGAACAGCAGAGATCTTGCTACCCGCATAATTGATCTGGTTTCACCAATCGGAAAGGGGCAGAGAGGTCTTATCGTATCTCCGCCAAAGGCAGGGAAAACCACTCTTCTTAAGAATATAGCAAACAGCATTTCAATAAATTATCCGGAGATTCACCTCATTGTTCTTCTTATTGATGAACGTCCGGAGGAAGTAACCGACATGCAGCGGTCTATACGCGGAGACATTGTATATTCAACTTTCGATGAATTGCCTGATAATCATATTAAAGTAGCTGAGATGGCATTGGAACGGGCGCAGCGTCTGGTAGAGCACGGCCGTGACGTAGTTATTTTGCTGGACAGCATAACCCGCTTGGCCAGAGCATATAACCAGGTAGTGCCTTCTACGGGCAGGATATTGTCCGGCGGTCTGGACTCAGCTGCTCTGCATAAACCTAAAAGATTTTTCGGAAGCGCACGAAATATAGAAGAAGGCGGCAGCCTGACCATTATCGCAACGGCACTGGTTGAAACCGGCAGCCGAATGGATGATGTTATCTATGAGGAATTTAAGGGCACAGGTAACATGGAGATTCATCTGGATCGAAAGATGTCCGAGAAGAGAATCTTCCCTGCAGTGGATCTTTATAAATCAGGTACAAGACGTGAGGATCTGTTAATGACCCAGAAAGAACTTGAAGGAGTCTGGGCGATACGTAAAAATCTCAGTGAAGGAAGGCCGGATCAGGTCATGGAAATTATTATAAATGATTTGATGCGGACACAGTCCAACGATGATTTTATTGATCTTATGATGGAGCACTTTGAAATAGCAGAAAAAGAAGGCTTTGCAAATGAGTACGGCGACAGGAATATCGGCGGTGCCAGATACGACAGACATGATTACAACGGCGGCTACTCAGGTTATCGCTATTAAAATCATCAGAACCCTTCTTGTTTTCTGAGGGATGCTGTGTTATACTGTAAAAGTTGAAGTAAAGATTGTGTTTTTTTCAGACCAACAGGATTTGGTTTTGAGATATTAACATCAGAAGAATAAAGAGGTGAAAAAGATGAAGCCAAATATCCATCCGAATTACGGGGAGGCAGTTGTCAGATGCGCATGCGGCGAAACCTTTACAACCGGCTCCACCAAGAAAGAGATTCGAGTTGAAATATGCTCTAAATGCCACCCTTTCTATACTGGTAAGCAAAAACTGGTTGATTCAGGCGGGCGCGTTGAAAGATTTATGAAGAGATATGGTTTGACGGATGAAAAGTAAATTTGCTGAATAAAAATGCAGATTAGGGAAGGGTTGCCCTGGTCTGTATTTTTTTAAAGGAGAGAAATATGAGGAAGACTATAATCGGCGGCCAGGCAGTCATGGAAGGGGTTATGATGAAAGCACCCAAAACTATGGCTATTGCGGTGAGACGGCCGGACGGGACCATTCAGGTTACAAGGCGTTCCTTAACATCATTAAAAGACAGATATCCCATATTGAACATACCTGTTTTAAGGGGAATTATCTCCTTTGGCGAAACCATGGTGCTGGGGGTAAAATCCCTTATGAACTCTGCAGAGTTATTTGACGAAGAAGAAGGATATAAGCCTTCGAAAATGGAAGCCTGGCTGGCAGAGAAGCTGGGCAGGGATATTGAGGATGTAATCATGTTCTTTGCCCTGGCACTGGCCATAGTTTTTGCAATAGGTTTATTTATTCTGCTTCCGGCTGTACTGTCCGGTCTGATAAGGCCGTATGTTGAAAGCAGCATAGCGGTAAATTTAACAGAGGGCCTGGTTCGTCTGGGCATATTCTTGATATATTTAATTTTGGTGTCTAAAATGGAGGACATCAGAAGGATTTTTGAATATCATGGCGCAGAACACAAAACTATACATTGTTATGAACATGATGAGGAATTAACGGTAGAAAATGCACGGAAGTATACCACTCTGCACCCCCGGTGCGGAACAGCCTTTCTGCTTATTGTCATGGTTATAAGCATTGTTGTTTTTTCCTTTATGGGGTGGCAGAATATCTTTATAAGGGTGCTGTCAAGGCTTATGCTGTTACCCCTGGTGGCGGGTTTGGCATATGAAGTTACCAGGATTGCGGGCAAAAGCCGGAGCCCTGTGGTTCGGGCAATCATGTATCCGGGCTTGATGCTGCAGAAACTGACAACCAGGGAACCGGATGATGCTCAGCTTGAAGTTGCCATTCGTGCCTTTCTGGAAGCCGCCGGTGATCTCCTAAAGGAGGAGGGAGAGCCGGAAGGTGAGACAGAATCACAGCCTTTTGAAAGTGTTAAAAGCAGGGCAGCAGCTGCTGCAAATCAGGGGAGTGGAGACGGCCAGGCTGGAATCTGAATTGATGATGGCCCATGTTTTGGGTGTGCCCAGGCATCAGCTTTACCTTAAAGAGATGCCTCCATTAAATGAGGGACAGAAAAAAGTATTTGATGAAATGCTTGAAAGGCGTATCAAGGGGGAACCGCTGCAGTATATTCTTGGCGCCTGGGAATTTATGGGTCTTAAATTTTATGTAGATCAAAGGGTATTGATTCCCAGGCCTGAAACCGAATTGTTGGTGGAAATAATAATTAGGAAGGTAAAGAGCCTAAAAGAAAGCACTGCTGTTGATATTTTGGATCTGGGTACGGGCAGCGGTGCAATTGCTGTTTCCCTTGCCTGCTATTTGGAAAATGCGGGGATTACAGCTGTGGATATTCAGGAAGATGCACTTCAGGTAGCTGAAAAAAATGCAGCTGCCAACGGGGTATTCCATAAAATCACATTTTTGCATGGTGATATGTTTTCTCCGTTGGATCAATTTGATGAAAAAAAGATGTATGATATCATTGTATCAAATCCGCCTTATATACCTACTCCGGCTATTCAGGAACTGATGACAGAGGTCAGGGAATTTGAACCTCGCACCGCTCTGGACGGCGGGGCCGACGGACTTTATCATTATCGCATAATAGCCGGATCTGCATGGCGGTATATGAAAAAAGACGGTATCATTGCCATGGAATTTGGAGAGAACCAGGCAAAGAAGATACAGGATCTTTTTCTGAAAACCGGGGTATACGAAAATCCGGAAATCTATCAGGATTTAAGAGGTATGGATCGTATTGCTATTTTCAAAAAAAGACAGGGAGTTTTTGCATGATAGAGAAACTAGATTTAATAGAAGCCAGATATGAAGAGCTGGGTCAGGTTATTGCAGACCCGGATGTAATAAATCGCCGGGAAGAGTGGCAGAAACTGGTCAAAGAACACGCTTCCCTGGAAGAATTGGTTGCTAAGTACAGGCAATTTAAAGATATGAAACAGGAAAAAGAAGAGCTTGAGCAGCTGCTTCAGGAGACAGATGACAAGGACCTGCAGGAAATGGCAGAGCTGGAAATAGAAGAATTGGAACAAAAGGAAGAAAAGCTTCTTCAGGAAATTAAGCTTCTTTTGCTGCCTGCAGATCCGTTGGATGAAAAAAATGTGGTGATGGAAATCCGCGGAGGTGCCGGCGGAGATGAAGCAGCTCTTTTTGCTGCTGATCTCTTTCGGATGTACAGCCGCTTTGCTGAGCGCCAGGGCTGGAAAATGGAAATCTTGAGTTCTAATTTTACTGAACTGGGCGGGGTTAAGGAAATCGTTTTCCTGCTGGAAGGTCAGGGAGCTTACAGCCGTTTGAAGTATGAAAGCGGTGTGCACAGGGTGCAGAGGGTTCCGACCACCGAGTCCGGCGGACGAATTCATACTTCGACGGTCACTGTTGCTGTGCTTCCTGAAGCCGAGGACGTGGATATTGAAATAAACCCCAATGATTTGCGGATAGATGTATTTCGTTCCTCGGGACACGGAGGCCAGAGCGTTAATACAACGGACTCTGCCGTACGAATAACCCATTTGCCCACAGGCTTGGTTGTAACATGCCAAGATGAAAAGTCCCAGCATAAAAACAGGGAAAAAGCCATGAAAGTTTTGAGATCCAGGCTTCTTGACATGGCCAGG
>JAAZHD010000414.1 GCA_012510895.1 Clostridiales bacterium | reverse complement strand
GCCAGATACCTATCTGTGCTTTGAGCCATTCTTTTGCTGTCATGCAGTTGATGTGTTTTGGAGGACACTGGCAGGTTCTTTCATAGCCAATATCTAAAAACTTATTTTGGGAATCAACTTTAAAGGCTTTTTGTTCCATAAGCCTTCCCCCCGTATTTCTGACGTGTATGATCATTATTCGCTATTTGTGATATTCTTCCTTCTGTTAATAGGGCGTTAGTTTGATTTTTTCTTCTCCTGGTATCTTTCTTGCCATCTGGCACTCCCTACAATATTTCGGGGGCCTGCGGGCATATATTACTTTAGGTTCAGGTCGCCTGTCATCGGTTTGCCACAGTGAGAACATACACCTTTTGCAATCCGCCGTTCTTTTTTCCTACGCATCCTGACCCTTTCCCTGCACTTGGGGCTACAGTATATCTGCCGGGGGTCTTCTTTGATGAAAGGTTTCCCTCACTCTATGCAGCGCGGCAAATAGTATACGCGGACTTCGCTTGGCTTGTACTCCTGCCTGTTAGGATTAAGGTCATAAGGAGTGAAATGCTTCTTGGTTTCTTTTTGGCTGCTCCACCACGAGTGGATGAAATTTTTTTCTCATGGATCTCTTTCATGAACAAGGATTCGATTCCTTTTGTCATGAAGCATACTCCTCTGTTAAAGGTGCTCGTTTGCGATTGTTTTTGTGTATAACAATTTGGGCTTTATCGTATTCGCCATTATTATATAAACGTTCAATCGACTATCAAACAGCCATAGATTGTGTTAAGAATATACACGCATTTTCATTTGTAAAACCTATAGCAGATCTTTCTTTGGAAAACATTAATAAATTTGCGTATTCCGGCCTAAATCGACCTCCGAATGGTGTACCGCGCAAATTTACAATGTCAAATAACTTGAAAGGAGATATTCGGATAATTTTTAAAATCGTGTCTTGACAATAGGGGGCACTTTAATGAGCGGTCATAAATACGTTCGCATCAAATAAGTATTTATCCCTCATAGCCGAAAAATTCCTCTTTGAAATAGTCATATAATTTTGCGGAACCATCCAGTAAATCAAACGCATAGGTATAGCTGATATCACCAGATTCTGCCCCCTGGATTACAGCTCTTAAGAAACTATCACCAAGACGGGATCTACTGGTACGGAAGTAGTCGCCGCCAGATTCCCCGGAATCTCTTTCCCTTAGCGCTCTTTCAGTTTGCTGTTTTACTATATTGACCACGTGCTGAGGAATTTTGCCCAGACCCTTTAGCTTAATAGCTACCGACAATCTACTAACATGAAACAGCCTGCTTAATTCTTCAATTTGTTCTAATTCCGGCTTATTATTATCCCATAGTTCCTGAACATGAGATGTGGGCATTAGGAACTCTGCCGTTATCATATTTATGTTTGTTTCACCGCTATCCTCATCAACAAATATGTCATCCTCTTGCAATAAGAAGTGAATATATTCGTGAATCAAAGTAAAGATTTTCCCCGCTTCACTGTCCCCACTATTTATGAATATAAGAGGTGCAATGTCATCATATAGTAAAAAGCCTCTAAATTCATTTACGTCTAACCTGCGGTGATTGTTAGAGCCTACAACCCCGCTTTGCATAACTGTGATTCCTTTATCTTCTAGTT
>JAAZHD010000413.1 GCA_012510895.1 Clostridiales bacterium | reverse complement strand
GTATATGACTGTGTAAATCAATCATCAGCTTATTTGAATACCTTTCGTAATTTTGCACCTAACTTAGACGCCTGTTCGCTTTCGTTGTCGTAATAGTAATAATAACCCTGACTGCCCAAGCTCTCTATGGGCACCTTGTTCAATACAACACCAAGGATTTTTGCTCCCACATTCTTCAAGCTGTTTATGGCCGTCTTAGCAGCATCGTATTCAACCTCTCCATGCTGCAGCACAAAGACTACCCCGTGAGTCACATGTGCCAGCACCAGTGCATCACTTACCGGCAGTACAGGAGGTGCATCCAGAATTATATAATCATATTCATCATGTATTTCTTCCAGGAAGGTTTTCATTTTTTCTGAACCTAACTGTTCGGAAGGATTGGGAGGTTTAGGCCCGCCGGTCAGAACCTTTAAATTAGGAACACTGACCGTATTGCAAAATTCTTTATAATCAGCATCTTCTACCAGTACGTTTGTTAAACCCTTAGAATTCAGAATATGAAATATCCGGTGAAGAGAAGACCGCCTTAAATCACAGTCTATTAATAATACCTTTTTCCCGGATTGCGCCATTGAAATAGCCAGATTGGCCGATGTAGCACTTTTCCCTTCACCCTGCACAGTACTGGTGACCTTGATCACCTTAATATTGTCATCGATATTTGAAACTGGATATTGGTTCTAAGGGTTTTATATGCCTCAATAACCGGCGCCTTCATGGACTGGCTTACTATCAGCCTTGTGGTTTTGCTCATGATCAGGAATCACCTCTGCGAAAATTGTTGTCAAACGCTGGAATAACTCCAAGCACAGGCAGATCCAGATACTTTTGCACATCTTCCGCAGTTTTTATGGTATTGTCAAGAAACTCTATCAAAAATATAATTCCAACGCCAAGCATCATACCCAGTACCACTGCAATAGCTATATTGGTTGCTAAATTGGGCCGCACGGGGGTGTAGGATACCCTGGCCGTATCTATAATCTGAACATTGTCTATGCCCATCAGAACTTGAACTTCATCCTTGAAAATATTGGACACGGAATTGGCAATATCCCTTGCGCGTTCAGGTATGGTATCTTCCACAGTAACCCTTATAATTTGTGTATTGCCTTCAGCTGTAACATTAATTTTCGATTTTAGTGCGTCAAGACTCATGTTAAGACCTAAGTCATCTATAACTTTATCCAAAACCCGGTTGCTTCTTACAATAACGCTGTATGTGCCAACCAGGTTGCGGGCAAGATTAACATCACTTAAATCAATTTCAGAACCTGTATCTTCTCTGTTTGGATTGTTCTGTTTATTTACAATTAGTGTTGTTGAAGATGAATATATTTCGCTTAAAAAGAAATGGCTGACTATGCCTGAAATAAGTGCAGCCAAGATAGTTATTATTACAACTATCCATTTGCGCTTCCAAATAATGCTGAAAAGCTCTCTGATATCGATTTCTTCCATTGTCTTCCCCCAGAACGATGCGTTATTATGCAGACTATAATATACCTCAAACTGTAAATAAGTC
>JAAZHD010000412.1 GCA_012510895.1 Clostridiales bacterium | reverse complement strand
GTCCGGTAATGATATAATAACAGAATTTACAGGCATGTGCAACAATCGTTATTTTTTATGCATACTTATTTTTATTCCAATTGTTCTATGATAGTCAAATAACTAACAAACCTTTGATTTTACTGTAATTGTTTTACTCAAACCTCATACATGGCTTGAAAAAATGAATTATTACATATTCATTCCTGCATTTTTAGAATTCTTTTAGTTTTTACAGTTGAAGCGCTTTATTCCTTGTGAAAGAGTAGGCAATAAAATTGAGATAATTTGTGAATAAAAATGCCATCTTTTCATAAATATTATTCTGAAAAGATGGACATAATAGTAATAAACCCCCTATATTACATAACGAAGGTTATATCATTTCATTGCATAACCTTCGTTTCTTTTATTTTTGCTTCCTTCTATTGGCCTAATTCTTCTATTATATACTTCTGAGCTGAATAAGCAGCGATTGCGCCGTCTGCAGCCGCAGTAACCAATTGCAATAAAGGTTTCTGACGTATATCACCTGCGGCAAACACGCCAGGCACATTGGTTCTCATGGAATCATCAGTCAGAATGTAATTGGATTCATTCATCTCTACTTTACCCTGAACCAGTTCACTGTTAGGTATAACACCGATGGCAATAAATATTCCGTCCAGCTTAATTTCCTTTTTAGCCCTGGTCTTTACATTCTCAACCTCTATGCCTGTAACCTTGTCATCCCCGTTAATGCCGGTAACTACTGAATCCCACACCTTCTCAATTTTCTCATTGGCAAGAACGCGGTCTGCAATTATTTTCGTTGCCCTTAAAGTATCTCTCCTGTGTATAAGATATACCTTATTTACATACTGGGCCAAAAACAGAGCATCTTCCGCTGCTGTATCACCGCCGCCGACAACCGCTACATCCTTATCCCTAAAGAAGGCTCCGTCACAAGTGGCGCAATAGGAGACGCCTCTTCCCCGAAACTCTTCTTCCTTATCCAGGCCCAGTTTTCTGGGTTCGGCTCCCATGGCTAGAATAACAGCCTTAGCTTCGTATACCTTATTATCAGTAAGGACCTTTTTGACGGGACCTTCAAGCTGCAGCTCCTTAATCTCATCATATTGTATTTCCAGGCCAAATTTTCTGGCATGGTTTTCAATCCGCATGGCAAAATCCGGACCGCTGATGGGGTCATCGAACCCAGGATAGTTTTCAATTAAATTTGTTGTAGCTGCCTGCCCGCCTGTAAACATTTTCTCAAAAAGAAGCGTATCCAGCCCTGCACGTTTGGTATACATTCCGGCAGTAAGCCCGGCCAATCCCCCGCCGATAATAATAATATCTCTCAAAAATATCGCCTCCTACTATGTTATGGGAAACTCGCCCAATATTATTAGTAACCTTTTTACCTAATTACTAACGGCATGAAAATTATTCAACAGCATACTATTATTCTAAAGGCAGTATTTTGCTTATGCAAATTAATTTGTAACTTTTTTTGCGAAAAATGTCTTCCAACGAGTCCTGAAATCAAGTATAATTACATGCGATATGCGCATTTTTCTATAAATGAATGTGGATAAATTTGGTTATATTTAATTAAAGCATATTTCTTCAAATTAATATGAGAGTATTCCCTTTTGTGAAATACAGGAGAAAATGATAGAATAAAAATGATAAAAAGGGAGCTCTTGCAGGTAAAGTTTGCATTAAAGACAAATACGCATTTTAACAGGAGGTAATTATGAATTTTAAGATGTTGTTTGCTCTGGGCGGGGGACTGGGGCTGTTTCTCTATGGCATGAACATGATGGGTGACGGCCTGGAAAAAGCTGCCGGCAGCCGAATGAAAAGGCTGCTTGAAATACTTACTACCAACAGATTGATGGGAGTATTGGTAGGAATTATCGTCACAGCAATAATACAGAGCTCCAGCGCATCCACAGTAATGGTAATAGGTTTCGTTAATGCAGGGCTTATGAATCTGGCCCAGGCAACCGGTGTGATCCTGGGTGCCAACATCGGTACCACTATAACCGCCCAATTGATAGCCCTGAATCTTACAGATTATGCACCAATAGCCATATTCCTGGGTGTCACATTTATATTGTTTGCAAAAAAACGGTACATAAGGCATATTGGTGAAGTTTTAGCCGGCTTTGGCATTTTGTTTCTGGGAATGGATTTTATGTCCAAGGCCATGGTTCCTCTCAGAGATGAACCTGTTTTTCAAAAACTGATGTCCCAGGTCAGCCATCCTTTCCTCGGCGTCCTTGTAGGTGCCTTATTCACTGTCATCATCCAGAGTTCATCTGCTTCCATAGGTATTTTGCAGGCTCTTGCTATGCAGGGTCTGGTGGATATGAACAGCGGTATATATATCTTATTTGGCATGAATATCGGCACTTGCGTTACTGCCATGCTGGCCAGTATAGGGACAGGAGTTAATGCAAGACGGGCAGCTGCTATTCACTTAATATTCAATATAATCACTACATCACTGTTTATTATTTTAATCACTGCAGGTTTGCCCTTTGTGAAATGGATGCAAAACTTAACCCCCGGAAATGTAGTAAGGCAAATTGCTAACAGTCACACCGCTTTTAATGTGTTTGGAACCGTTATAACCTAACCGGTTGAAGGATATCTTGCATTTTTAGCTAAGAAAAATATACCCGGAGAAGAACAGGCACCGGATGAGAAGGATCTTGAATTTTTGGACAAGCGTATTCGGGAAACTC
>JAAZHD010000411.1 GCA_012510895.1 Clostridiales bacterium | reverse complement strand
TTGGTGTTTGATTAGCTCTCACTTTTTTCGCTATTAGCAATCATTCTCTCGGAATTGACTTTAATTCCTTCTTCTATACTGTTTAGTTTTCAAGGACCAAACTTTTGCTGCCTGTTTGACAGCGACTTTTATAATTTAACAAATCCCGTTGAGTTTGTCAACACCTTTTTTAACTTTTTTGAAAAAATAAGTTCTGTTAAATAGTTTTCCCCAACGGGACAATAATATTATCATGTTTTATAAGACTTGTCAAGTTTCGATTTGAAAAATTTAAATGCGTCGGTTTCAAAAAGCATATTATGCAATTCTCGTCAGGACACCGGCTTCCATCTCGTAAACTGTATCGCACAGCACATCTATATCCTCAGCGTAATGGGAAGATAATATAATGGTGGCTCCTTCTCTATTTAATTCTTTGAGCAGCTGTCGAATCTCCACAACCCCCTGTTTGTCAAGGCCGTTCATGGGCTCATCAAGTATGAGCAGTTTGGGCTTTTCCATTATTGCCTGTGCGATTCCAAGCCGGTGCCTCATTCCCATGGAATACTTGCTGACCTGTTTTTTAAGATTGGGATCAAGCCCGACGCGTTCAAGTGCTTCACGAATTTCTCTATTTGAAATTTTTCGCCTGATGGATGCCAGCAGTTTAAGATTTTTATACCCGCTTAACGAGCCGATAAAGCCCGGTTCCTCAATAATAATTCCTATTTCCTGGGCTGTACCCGGTTTCACCGGACGACCGTCAACCATAATGCTGCCGGAAGTCAACTGCATAAATCCGCAGATGCATTTGAAAAAAACAGTCTTCCCCGAACCATTGCGTCCGACTATCCCATGAATCTTACCGGCCTCAAATCTTACCGTTACATGATCCAGTGCAACTGTTTCTTTAAACCTTTTCAAGGCATCTGAAACCTCAACCGCATACTCCGCCATTTTACTACCTCCGTTTCTGTACATTTATATCCTTTTTGCAGAATACCATTATCGATACTATACTCATTAGAAATATAGAAACCAGCAATGAGAATACCGCGTAAGAGGGCGGTACCCACTCGCCCCTTCCGGTCCAGTCTAGACAGCACATGGCACACCAATTAATGGGTGACAGATAGCGAATCCAATAACCGTTAAGTGTTAATGGCCCCAGGTACTCGGTAAAAAAGGAGATGCATAGAAATACACCGGTCATCACCAAACCGCCTGCTCTTCCCGTTATGATATTCCCGCATAATATGAGTATGCCGATAAAAGCAGATGTCAGCCAGAAAAGTCCGAAGCTTATGATTGTTGCTTCAATCGGTGAAAACATGCCTACAATCAGCGGATGCACAAAAACTGTCAAATTAATGCCGTAATTGTTTCCAATGCCCGGGTTTGCGGCAATGGTCTTCAGAATCTTCCCCCAGTCAGTATCCCATTTCACGTTGGGTATCAGTACTGCAACAGATATAATTAAAAAGAAAACCGTATATGTAAAAGCTGCCAGGATAATATATACAAGCTGTCCTATCACCCAGTTGCGCCGTCCTGTACGTATTATGAGAAAGGGCGTATGTCTGTCGGCAAAGGGCGCATCACAGAAAAAGAGCATTATAAAGCAGGCGAAAACCGCTATCATGGCAGTAGTTGTCAGCAGATGCGTAAAAACCCAGGGAGTAACGGCAATGCCCGTAGCAGCTGAATGCTGTGAAAGCCCTGCCGAGTGCCAGGAAAGAAAACCTGCTGTTGCAGCGGCAAGGGTATAGATGCGGGGATTCACCCTCCATTTGC
>JAAZHD010000410.1 GCA_012510895.1 Clostridiales bacterium | reverse complement strand
TATATACCCTCATAGAAGGCATCCCGTTCCACCGTTTCGGTCATATGTGCAAGCAGCTTTTCCTCTGCCAGCTTTTCACGGTAATCCTGGTACAAGAAACCTGCAGTTAATATCACAGCTATTGCCAAAACACCAAGCAATAGATATTTCAACTTCATCCCCATACACCGCCTTTCACACCATTGTCAGCCATTTTATATTATTTTCCATATTTACAATATCATATAATGACGTTGATGGTGGTAAAAGGTTTTTACGAATACGTTACAATCTTATTACATTGTTACAGTATTACTGAGGATCAGAGGCTGGATACAACCTCCAAAGCTGTATCAGGCACATTGGTAATGATCCCGGAAACACCCATGGCGGCCAATCCCCGTATATGTTCCGGATTATCTGCTGTCCAGGCATTTAAGATTATCCCATTGTCCCTGCAGCCTTGAGCTATTAAAGGAACCACTCCCAGATACATGGGATGAATGGCCTCTGCCCCGATGCGTTTGGCATAGACCCAGGGTTCCACCAGACCGGCTGAATATAACAAACCGATTTTCAGGGAAGGTTCAAATTCCTTAACTGTCAGCAGGCAGTAATGATTGAAGGAAGATATTATGGTTCTGTCTGTCATATTATACCGGCGCAGCAATTCAACGGTTTTTTCCTCAATTCCTTCATACTGTACAGCCGCTTTTTTTATTTCTATATTCAGAATCCCGTCCCAGTCCTTTAATAGTTCAAGGACTTCTTCCAGGGTGGGTATTTTTTCGCCTTCATACTCACGGCTGAACCAGGAACCGAAATCCAGGCCTTTTAACTCTTTAAGGGTTTTCTCTCTAACCAGGCCGGAACCGTTGCTGACCCGGTCCACCTTATCATCATGGCAGACTATCGGTATTCCGTCCCTGGATAAATGAACATCCAGTTCAATGCCTCCGGCTTTCATGTCCAGAGCCTTGCAAAAGGCAGCCATGGTATTTTCAGGCGCATAGGCTGATGCACCCCGATGGGCATAGATAATTGGTTTTTTCATAGGGATACCTCCTTAAAAAATCCAATGCCTTTGTTTTGTCGTTACTTTTCTTCTTTTATCAGGGCAAGATTCATCACAAAGGGCTCAGAAAGCGAGACATCTTTAAAGTTGTCAATTTTTTTGCCCTCTGCAGTAAACTGAACTTTATTTATATAGCAGCTGTTTTCCGGATCGGTCAGAGTATTGACAACTGCATATATATCACGAATGATCCTGTTTTCACTTAATTCCAGTTCCTCATAATATTCATTCGGTATATCCACTACAGCCAGGCCGTCCTTTACTTCCACCTTTATTTCATCAGGTGAAATGTTTTCCGGAATAACCCTGACGCAGCCCTGATGGATAGGATCTGTTGCCAGTTCAGACATTATTCGCTTTGCCATATTCTTTTCATTTTTGGGCACCGCCCTGTATTCCGGCACAAGCAGCATACCCTGGCTGTCGCCAAAATAAACTCTGATGCGTTTCCCTACTTTATTCGGAAATAGATCCACGGTCAGATTCCGGTCCAGATTTATTTTTTCTATAGGGGCATTGATATAGGTTCCATGACCGTTGTCATAGTAAATATTGAGGTAATGAATATCGGGCAGAGAGGAAAGGCTGTACAGAAGTGAACTGAGCATGCTGATTTCCTGAGTAGTTCCTTTGGAGACTTTGCTGCTGAATTCTTTTGAGAAGTACAGTGCAATTCCATTTCTGTCATTTTCATCGGATACTATTTCTGTTTTATGCAGCATGCTTCCCTTTGGCAGGGTAGGATAATAACCTTGTCCTTCAGAAACAGGTCCTTTGATCAGCTCATTAATAATGGCTTCAGCGTAATTGCCGTTTCGAACCGTAATGGAGCGGACCTCTGGCAGCAGAAATTTTCCGGAATAATCCTGAAAATACAGTTCCCGGTTAATCCTGCTTATTTCCGGGTTTCCGAAAGTCTGGGCTTCCAGTGCCTGTATCTCTGTATGAGTCATGGGATATCTGGTCAGAAGCCCCAGCATTACTTCCCGGTTATCAATGAAGGCGGTTGCCTCCCATCCTTCCACCATCAGCTTCACATAATCGGCATTCACAAAGTCGAGTATGGTGTTTACCAAACATGCCCTGGCCAATGCCATATCTTCAGACTCATAGAATTTTTCAGACATATCAACGGTAACTATATCTTCGGATATCTCCACACTCTTGATTTCTGTATCCTTGGAAAGTGCAGAAACCAGTTGTTCTGCTTCCTTCGGGCCTTCAATAAGCTCATTCAGAACGTATTCCAAAGCCTCAGGTCCAATACGTGTGGTCAATATGGTCCTTGATTCGGGAGACAGCTGTTCAGTCGTCTTATCATAGAAATACAGGTTAATGCCGGTTTTGTTCAAAGATAACCGGGAAGGGTCGATTTCATCACCGCCGTCTTTATCCTCCGAAAGTGCGGCTTCAGGAATGTCATCTCCCAGAGAACTGCCTAGCCCGCTTATTTTCTTGTCTTCGTCCTTTTCTGGTTCTTTCAGTATATTAGATACGGAACATGCGACCAGTAAAAGCATTATAAAGATTGTACTTAGCAGCAATAGTAAGCGCCGCATTACTGTTTCCACCTTTCTTAGTGTCAGTCCGGCCTTTCTACCTGAATTGACTGAGGAATGCAGGTAGACGCAGCTTCCAGATTCCATCTATATAATCCAGAGTAAGTACCTCTGTTACCTCCTTAAGTGCATCTGTTGTATGATCAGTGTACTTAACTGTTACAAAAGCCTTGTTAATAAGGTATTCCTCTTCCAGCACAGGGTTGCCTTCAAAGGAAATCATTCCGCCTACGATGATAGGAACCTGTGCCTTGAATTCATCCAGGGTAGGCAGATTTTCACCGTCCATGGTCTTGGATGACAGGAAGGGATACAGCATATCCCAGTTTGGTTCCGCTGTCAAGGCGTTAAAGAAAATTCTTGTAATTCTGGCCGGAGACTGGAGTACATTCTTGTTTCTGCGTATGGCTGTCATGGGTGAATCGGCATCTGCTGCAGGGTTGTCCAGCAAAAGCAATTCTGCGCCCATTTCCTTATAAGATAATTGGGTATTGTTGATCATGAGCTTAACCTGATTGACCCCGTCCAGGTAGGTAAGAGAATTAACTATGGAATATATTGCAAGCCTCTTCATCTCCGCCTGGACCTGAGGAATATCCTCCTCCGGTATATTCTCCTTGCCGGGAATGACAGAAAGATCAATGGGATGCAAGAAATCATCGGTTAAGTTGACAAAAACGGTGTCGCTCCGGCGGGTAACGTCTATAATTTCGGTACCCGGAGGCATAACCTGCACTCTGTAAAAACCTTGAGGGCCTTTTAACACTTCCTCAACAATTATTTGTTCAGTACTCTTTTTTTCCTGCGTGACTACCCGGGATTCAGGTACCAGAAAATCGGCAATCTCATGTTTAAAATAGAGGATAACCTCGGTTTCCCTGGCCTGCTCATAGGGATCTATGGGCAAGGGAGAAGACCGTGGTGTCGGCTCAGCGGCATCGTTTGTTTCGCTCTGCCCCTGACCGGGCAACTGAGCGCATCCCGTGATTAATGCAAGAATCACAATTATCAGTATATAAAAAATAGGCTTTCGAATGAAAATTCACCTGCCTTATAATGTTTATATTATAGCAAGTACACATTACAGTTTCATTAAGCGAAATTAACAATCCAATGAATCATTTTGATTCAGTTTCTTCCAGGTTTCCATAAGGCAGTTCTATGCGGAAAGTCGTACCTTTGTTTTCCTTGCTGCTAACCCGTATATAGCCGTTATGAAGCATCACTATACGGTTGGCTATGGAAAGGCCTAAACCAGTGCCGCCGGTAGAGCGGGACCGGGCTTTATCCACTCTGTAAAAACGATCGAAAATATGATTAATCTCATTTGCCGGAATGCCGTAGCCGGTGTCGCTTACCTTAACCACTCCATAATCCGGTGTATTATATACTTCTACGGTGACCCTGCCGCCTTCTGGTGTATATTTTATGCCATTGTCAATAATATTGGATATCACCTGCTGCAGCTTCAGTTTATCACCTACGACCACTACCTCTTCCTCGTTTAAAAGCTCAACCCTTATATTCTTCTGGTCAGCAAGCAGCTGAAGCCCTTTAATGGTTCGCTTTACCAGTTCGTTTAACGGCACCAGTTCCTTTCTGAACCGGTTGGCTGCGTCCTCCTTGTCTATTTGCACCAGAGTCAATAAATCAGTTATGATGGCATTCAAGCGGTCAATTTCAAAATTTATATCCGTCAGGAATTCCCTGTATATTTCAAGATCCGGCGTTTCCATGCTCAAAAGGGACTCTGCCAGCACCTTTATGGCCGATAAGGGAGTTTTTAATTCATGAGATGCACTGGATACAAATTCATTTCTTGCATTGTCCAGGTTCTCCAGCCTTTCACTCATTTCATTGAAGGCCTCTCCCAACTGCCTGAGCTCTCCGCTGCCCATTACCTTCACCCTCTGATTCAGATGCCCCTTGCTCATCCTTGTAATGCTGGCTGTAAGCTCTTTTATGGGATGGGTTATAAAGCTGGACAGAATAAAGCTGATTAAAATAATGGACACGCTGATTATGGCTGAAAAAAACGCTATCGTGGCTCGAATATCATCCAGAACCGAAACTATACCATCCAAAGAGGCTGACATAAAAACCATTCCTATTATACCCTCAGTATAATGAGTAATGGGGGCATAGGCATACAAAACCCGTTTGTATTCTTCATGATTTCCGGTATAAATATAAACATCCTTTGCAGGTACAGACACTCCCTGCAGCACCTGGGCCACTTCCTCATAGTCCTCAAGCAGATTCCGCCTTAGCAGGCTGGTGCTCTGATAAGAGTCCTGTTCTACAATGCCGTTTTTATTTAATATGAGTATGCGGGTGGATTCTCCCTCTATCTGATCTATCTCATTTCCAAATTCTCTTATCTGATAGTAAATATCCGGGTCTTTTTCATAGTAACCGTTTGCTATTAGCTGGGCTAACTGAATGGAATATTTCTGATAGGATGTCTTCTTACTTTCAAGCAAGTGCTGTTCCAATATCTCCATAATGGATAGATTGATGATTAAAAAGCCAATTCCAATAACCATTAAGTAAGCAAAGGCGATTCTCCAACGGAGGCTGGAAAAAAATTGCTTATTTATCCGCAAAATAATATCCTACTCCCCATTTGGTAAAGATAAATTCAGGCTGACTGGGGTTTTTTTCTATTTTCTCCCGGAGCCGACGTATATGCACGTCTACGGTACGCAGATCGCCAAGATAGTCGTACTTCCACACGGTTTCCAACAGATTCTCTCGGCTGTATACCTTTCCGGGATTAGACGCAAACAGTTGGAGAAGATCAAATTCCTTTGCCGTCAGGTTAACCTCATTACCATCAATAAAAACACTTCGATTGGTAAGGTTGATTTCCATATTTCTAACACGTATGACGTCCTGTTGACTTTCGGCGCCGTCCAACCTTCTGAAAACAGCTTTGATTCTGGCCTTTAACTCCAGGATATTAAAAGGTTTGGTCATATAATCGTCGGCACCGTAATCGAGTCCAAGGATTTTATCCATATCTTCTCCTTTTGCAGTAAGCATGATTGCAGGCACTTTGGACTGTTCCCGAATACGCTGCAAAACTTCCAAACCGCTCAGCTTAGGAAGCATTACATCCAGTATAACCAAATCATAGGGGGCTGCATAAAACATTTCCAACGCTTCTTCCCCGTCATATGCTGCGTCTATATCATAGCCTTCCTGTATGAGACTAAAGGTGATACCCTTCACAATGGCCGGCTCGTCGTCTACCAATAATATTTTTTTCGCCATAATAACCTGTCCTTTCAAACACTGATATTATGTGATAATTGTATCACAGGAGGCCTCTAAAATCAATTTTATCCCCATTATGCATATTCCATACTTTTCCTAAAATTCAAACCGTTTTCAGGGCATTTATAGCCTTGATTCAGCCTTATCGAACGGTTATATGATCTTTCAGCTTTTCAAAGGTTTTTTCACCAATGCCCGAGACATTCATGATCTCTTCAATAGATTTGAAGCTGCCGTGCTTTTCACGATATTCTATAATGCTTTTTGCTTTGGCTGGGCCTATGCCGGTCAATGTTTCCAGCAAGCTCTGATCTGCCTCGTTAATATTCACCTTGCCTGACTCTTCATGGTTGGAAGCGCCCGTTTCCAAATGAGAAGGCAGCTCTTCTCCGATGCCGGGAATATAGTACATGGCTTCGTCCTTTACCTTTTGAGCCAGGTTTATTCTGCTTAAATCCGCATCTGGCAGGCAGCCTCCTGCCAGCTCAACAGCATCAGCCACCCGGTCTCCTTCTCTCAGGGTTATAACGCCCGGCCTTCTCACCCGGCCGGTAACATATACCATAACTTGAGCAGGCGCTTCCTCCTTCTCCGAATTTACCGGATTTGTGTCTTCAGCATTGGTGGCTTCCGATATCGCATCCGTAAGATCCGGATTATCGGGCAGCCCGGTCTGCCTTGACTTGTATTCCTGATATATGAACAAACCCGACAAAAACAGAATCAGCGCACCCATAATAAGGAAAAGCCTGAGCTGAATTCTGTCAAAATTGACCATAATTACCACCCGGAATAGTAATTCGACACTGTATTTGATGTTTCCTTCAAAGAAATATGTAAATAAAACAGCTATTATTTACTATTTTATCAAAAAGCTATATAATGAATGATGATAACTGATGAGGAGGCTCTGCTCATGGAAAATATTCATTTTTCTAAGATACCGTTCGGACAACTGGCCATTATCGCACTGGACAACTGCCGCGAACTTGGCGAAAAAATAAATAGACACCTGGTGGAAAGGAGAACCAAAGCACAGGATGGAAAACAGACCGACTACTACATGGATGAAATAAAGTCTTCCTATCTGGTGCCTGTCGACTGTGTACGCTTTTCCAACGGTGAAGGCAAGGCTGTACTGACCGAAACAGTAAGGGGAAAGGATATTTACATTATCTCCGATGTAGGCAACTACAGCTGTACTTATAAAATGTTCGGCATTACCACCCATATGGGGCCTGATGAGCACTTTCAGGATATTAAAAGGACCATTTCAGCAATCGCCGGCAAGGGCAGAAGGATAACTGTTATCATGCCCCTGCTGTATGCCGGAAGACAGCATAAGAGAAGAAGCCGGGAATCACTGGACTGCGCCATTGCCCTTCAGGAACTGGAGCGGCTGGGAGTGGAGAATATCATCACCTTCGACGCTCATGATCCCAGGGTGCAGAACGCCGTTCCCCTGATTGACTTTCAAACCATCCATCCCACCTATGACATCATAAAAACCATTCATGAACATGAAAGCCATCTGCTTACTGATAGGGAGAATACCATGATTATAAGCCCCGATACCGGTGCCATGGACAGGGCTATTTATTATGCCAGCGTACTTGGAATAGATGTCGGGCTCTTTTATAAACGAAGAGACTATACAAGGCTTGTAAACGGCAAGAATCCAATTGTTCAGCATGAGTATATGGGAGCCGATGTTGAAGGCAAGAGCGTAATTATCGTAGATGATATGGCCGCTTCCGGAGAATCAATCATAGAGATTGCGAAAGAACTGAAAGCCCGGAAGGCAAAGAATATATATGCTGCCGTAACCTTCGGACTCTTTACGGAAGGCGTGGATGAATTCAACAAGTGTTATGAACAAGGTCTGATCCAAAGATTCTTCTCAACCAACCTGACCTATATCCCGGACAATGTCAAAAATGCCGAATGGTTTGTGGAAGTAGATATGTCTAGATTTATGGCTATTCTGATTGATCGTCTCAATCATGATGAATCAATAAGTTCACTGCTTACTGCAACGGAAAAGATCAAAGAACTGCTAAAGAGCTGCTAAAATTACAGCAAAAAGAGAAGTAAAAATCCTCTCATGCGAGAGGATTTTTTTATTATTCATAAACCGCTTATTTATAAAAGGCATGATTGCCTATGGTTGTTACATACTGTCTGTTTCTTACAATCCACGAAGCAGAAGTTTTGCCCGGATTAAAGAAGAAGAGAGCGCCGCCGACCGGCTTGCTTCCGAAATAGGCTTCTTCAGCTGCCTTCAGACAGGAGGCATTGGGATTATTATATATAGTACCGTCTGCCACCGGACTGAACTGAGGAATGGAACCGGTGTATTCAAAAATAACTCCATATATGGTATTCGGGAATCCGGGATGAGCCACCCGGTTCATTACTACACTGCCGACCGCTACCTGGCCCAGATAGGATTCACCCCGGGCTTCGGCATGAATGATTCTGGCCAGCCAAAAAATATTATCCCTGTCTCTTTGTGATAAAGCGCCGCGGCTTGATGTCGAACCGGTGTTGTTGCCATACAGGGCTGCCCTGGTTTGAGGTCCTACAATTCCGTCCACCAAAAGCCCGTTATCCCTCTGAAAGCGGATTACGGCATCCTGAGTAATGGTACCAAAGTATTCAGTGATTTTCCAAAAGTTGAAATAACCGCGATTTTTTAGTTCCTGCTGGAGCCGGGCAACCTCCGGTCCTCTGCTTCCCAGTTTCAACGTCCCGGCGGCAAATGCCTCACCTGCAGGAAGCAGTAATGCAAAGGCAATAATAAAAACCGTGATAAATTTTACTGTTCTTTTTTTTCTGTCTCTTTTTATCATCATTGATAACCCCCTGCGACATATACATTATATCAACATTATACAGGCTTATTATAGTTATGCCGGGAAGAGAGAGTCAAACCTGTCTACTGTCTCAAACCAGTTTCTTTTCAAGATTATGAAAGAAATGTTACATTTCTGTTAAAATTTCAAACTTTTTTATAGCCATACCAGTTTCAGCCAGCATTTAATATAGTTGTTGGATATCTGATTTTGATGTGCTATAATTTATTACAAGTATATTTCAGTTTCATTTTTTACAATTTAGAGCAGCTATTGGGAGAGAACAATGAATCATTTGCAAAGTACATATATTTATAAAACGATGAAAATGACATTTATACTAATTGCACTTATATTTCTGTTATCCGCACTTCCTGCCGCCCATGTCTATGCAACGCAGGATCAAACCATCGAAATAATCGTTGAAAAGCCCAATACCCAGGATGAATTTGAGCTGACTGCTGAAGGCGCAGTTCTAATGGAACAGCGGACCGGTAAAGTGCTGTTTGGAAAGCAGGCACATACCCGGCTGTATCCAGCCAGTACCACTAAAATCCTGACTGCGCTTCTGGCCGCGGAACATGGCGATCTGGATGAGATAGTAACCGTCGGAGAAGAAATCTGCATGCTGGCGTGGGACGGCTCCAAGGCGGGGTTGGAGGAAAATGAAAAGATCTCTCTAAGAGACCTGGTATACGGGCTGCTCATCAACTCCGGAAATGACGCTGCCAATACTATAGCAGTACATATTGCCAGAAAAGTATCCGGTAAAAACCTTACTACTGAAGAAGCGCTTAATTATTTCAATGATATGATGAACCAAAGGGCAAAAGAGGCTGGCGCCTACAACACCCATTTTGCCAATCCCCACGGTTATCATGATGAGTCACATTATACCACCCCGTATGATCTCGCCATGATCGGAAGAGAAGCCATGAAGAATGAGTTTTTCAGAGAAGCAATAGGTGTAAGGGCCATGGACAACAAGTATTGGTCCACCGGCGAGCCCCGCTTCTGGAGGAGCAAGAACAAATTAATAAATGAAAAATCATCCCAGTATTATGAATATGCCGTAGGAGGCAAAACCGGATATACCAGACAGGCCGGGCAGTGTTTAATATCCTTTGCCGCAAAAAACGGCATGGACCTTATAACCGTAGTAATGAAGTCTGCCCAGGACATGCAGTGGCCTGAGACCAGGATGCTTTTTGAATTTGGTTTTAATAACTTTGAGTATTATGCTCCCATAGAGATGGGAACTATGATAGAAAGAGTACCGGTAGACAATCACCTGCCGGATGAGCCAGGATTCGTATCCGCCGTCATTACGGAAAATTGGCAGGATATTTTGAGAAAAGATGATATAAAGCAAATTAAACAGGAAATAAGGTGGGAACCTTCACTGCTTTCCGAAAATGCCGAAGAAGAAACGCCCCGCCTGAAGGCACCAATCTATGAAGGCCAGAAAATCGGGGAATTATATCTTACACTGAAAGGAAAGGAACTGGCCCGCATTCCCCTGGCTGCTTCCCAAAGTATAAAAGGGAAGAAACAAAAAAAGGTTATGGAAAACATAACCCCTGATGAACCTGAGCCGAAAGAAGGTTCCTCTTCCTTCAGCTGGTTCCGTGCAATATTGGTACTGCTGTCAGCCTTTCTTATCCTCCGTACTACAGTTTTTTTCATTAATTACTCAAGAAGGCGAAAAAGGAAACGAAGGTATGAAAACCTGACAATATATCGCAGATTTTAATCTTAATCGGTAGAATTTGAACTGACTCGTTCGGCATCCGACCAAAGCCGTTCCAGGTTATAAAAAGCTCTTTCTTCATAATGAAAGATATGCACAATTATGTCATTATAGTCCAAAGCGACCCAGCGGCTGCCCCGGTCCATATGCCGGAGGGAAATTCCCTTTTCCGCCATTTTTTCCTGCAATTCCTCGGTTAAGGAACTCACTTGCAGTTCCGATCGGCCGGAGGCAATTACAAAATAGTCTGCCAGGGTGGTAAGGCGGCTGATGTCCAGCACCACTACATTTTCGGCTTTCTTTTCATCCAATATGTCGGCAATTTCCTGTGCCAGTTTTTGGGGGTTATTCAATACGAAATCCTCCTTTTTTTTCTTAATTTTATGTAGCTAATATTTTTCTGCGAATCAAGTTGGATCCTGCATTTCAAGTATAAGGGAATTTCTTGCCTCTACAGTTAAAGGATGCAGCAATCTTCCTCTTTTCATTACATTATGAATGGAAAATTCCAGACTTGTCAATATTGCCCGGTTCAAATCGATAAAGGCCAGCTCTCTCAACTCTTCAACACCGGGAAAGCTGCGGCCTTCTTCTATATAGTCTGCCAGAAAGATAATTTTTTCAAGCAGGGTCATATCCTTCCTTCCGGTGGTGTGATATGCAATTGCCCCCTGAATTTCCTCATCTTCAATATGGAAGAGTTCTTTTGCCAGATATGCTCCCAAGGGGGCGTGAAGAAGGGACATATTTCTTAACGATATTTCATCGGGTTCATAGCCATGTCTTTTTGCCAGCTTAAGGCATTCATCCATGGAAAGGTCTTTGGCGCAGTCATGCACCAGGCCGGCAAGTTCTGCTTTTTTTACATCGGCGCCGTAATGTTCTGCCAATTTAACAGCCATGCGGCTGACCCCAATAGAATGCCTGAGTCTTTCCTCATTTATCCATTTGCCAAGTTCCTGTATTATGCTGTCTTTATCAGTTAACATCCTGCAGCTCCTTTATCCTTTGTATAGATTATGTTCTATTATATATTTATACACTTCTTCCGGAACCAAATACCGAATTGTCTGATTATTTTTCAGCCTTTTTCTAATTAATTTGGACGAAACTTCCAGATGCGGCCCTTCCAAAAAATGAATTACGGCATTAAAAGTCTCTTCAAGCCAATTTGCCTCCTTCAGCTGCTCATCCATGGCAACACCCGGTCTTTCATATACAATGAACCGGCACAGTTTTGCCACGGAATTAAATTCACACCAGTTCTTCAGTTCCAATAGTGTATCTCCGCCAATTATGAAAAAGAGTTCATTACCTGGGTATTCCTCTCTAAGCTCCCTTAAAGTGTCTATGGTGTAGGTGGTCCCTTTTCGCTCCACCTCTCTTGGATCTACCTTAAAAAAAGGATTATGCTCAGCTGCCCGCCGAAGCATTTCTATCCGATCTTTTCCCGGTGCCAGCCGGATATTTTTCTTATGAGGAGGATCTCCGGCAGGAATAAAAAGAACATAATCAAGGGCATAGGCATCCCTGGCTGCCTCAGCTGCAAATACATGACCTATATGAACAGGATCGAAGGTTCCTCCCAGGATCCCGATTCTTCGTCCTACGCTCATGGTTTTCCTCCCTTAGATTACAATAGTAATTTAATATTAACATAATTGAACCATAATACAAAGATTTCCTTATTATGATTAAAAACTGATTAAAATGTCAATCATTGC
Source organism: Clostridiales bacterium (assembly GCA_012510895.1). Classification (GTDB taxonomy): domain Bacteria; phylum Bacillota; class Clostridia; order Caldicoprobacterales; family DTU083; genus JAAZHD01. Next base: position 5,939 of record JAAZHD010000410.1, on the reverse strand, counting down.
CATAGGAGGTGTATGCCTTGAAAAAATGGAAAGATACCATCAGGCGCTACAGGTACTACAGCGGTAATTCCTTTCTTGCACTGATAATCAACATGGTTTTTCTGGAGCTTTTCCTTTTCGTCATCGGATACCTGTGGTTTGTTCAAAGGACCAAGATACCTGTTTTGGCCCTCTTCCTTACCCTGACAATTCTCAGCCTGGTGACCGCTGCACTTGTGCTGCGGCACTATCAATCCTATCAGAAGAAAAAAGCGGAAGCTAGACGAAGAGCCGGACGTGAATTCCTTGCTTCGGAACTTAGAAAGCTGAATTCCGATGAATTTAAGCTTCAAATCATGAACCTGCTGATGCAGCTGAGCAGCACAGCGGATGTAAAAACCAGCAGCGAATTCCTTGAGGCTTTTATAAAAGGCAAAAGAACCGCCATTGGCTGCTGCCGTCTTGAACCTGAAGAAGAAGTCTCCGCAAAGCAGATCAGAGATTTTATCAACCTTGCCAGGATGGAAGGGTATTCCCAGGCTGTATTTATCACTTCGGGCAAGTATTCGGACAAGTGCAGGGAACTGGAGCAAAAAAGCAATACCAGCGAAAGCTTTCAACTGCAGCTGATGGACATGGAAGAAGTGCTGGACCGAATGGAAGAGGCAGGCATATTCCCGGATGAAAAAACAATTGATGCCCTTATTGACAAACAGATTATCAGCTGGAAAAGTAAATTTTCGCTTTTGAAAAAAACAGCCCTTGCGCCGAAGCGGATCAGAACCTATACAGTCTATTCCATACTCTTCTTTATCCTGTCCAGGATATTCCGTTATATGAGCACCTATTACCTTTTTGCTTCCGCTGCCTTTTTAATTCTTGCCCTCATTACAGGATTTAACAAATACAGGCATGTTGAAAAAGCCGGAAGTCAAAAGCAGCTGTTATAAAGCTTCCTGCTTATTCCATAAAGTCGAATTCCATATCGCCTATCCGGACAGTATCTCCGTCTTTCACGCCTTTTTTCCTTAAAGCATCTATAATGCCCATCCTTCGAAGGGCCCGCTGGAAATAATGCATGGACTCATAATCGTCCAGATTAACGCTGCCCATAAGCCTGTCCACAGCGTCCCCGGAAAGGATGTACACACCGTCCTCTTCCCTGATCTCCAGAGGTTTTGCCTCCTCCAGCTCATGCAAATCAACTTCCGCATCCTCAAAGGATTCCGGTTCAGGCAGTTCCTTCAGAAGCACCATAACCTTATCAAGCAAGGGATCAAAGCCCTGGTTCCGGGCCGCCGAAACTGAATATACCGGATACCCCAAGGGCTCCAGTTCTGCCCTTAACCGCTTGAGATTCTCCTCCGCACCCGGAAGATCTGATTTGTTGGCGGCGATTATCTGCGGCCGCTCAGCCAGTTTTTCACTGTACTGCTTTAACTCCCGGTTTATGATGTGGAAATCCTCAACCGGATCCCTACCCTCTATGCCGGAAACATCAATAACATGAATCAGCATCCTTGTCCGTTCAATATGCGTTAAAAATTCATATCCCAGGGCGACACCCTGGTGCGCTCTTTCAATTATGCCCGGAATATCGGCAATGACAAACGATTGTCCCCTTCGCACTTCCACCACTCCAAGGTTGGGCTTTAAAGTTGTAAAATGATAATCCGCAATCTTGGGGCGGGCTGAGGACAGTATGGACAGGATAGTGGATTTTCCTACATTGGGAAAGCCCACAAGACCTACATCGGCTATGGATTTAAGTTCCAGAATGACAGTGCGCTCCTGTCCCTTCATTCCCTGCTGGGCGAAACGGGGAGCCTGCCTGGTTGATGTCGTAAAACGGGCATTCCCAAGGCCGCCCTTGCCGCCCCGTGCAAGGACTTTCCTCTGCCCCGGGGTTTTCATGTCAGCCAGAACCAAACCTGTAATCTCATCTATAACCAGAGTGCCGGGCGGAACCAGAATAATCTCCGGTTCCCCGCTTTTGCCGGCCATATTTTTTCCCTTTCCATGTTCTCCGTTCCGGGCCCTGAATTTTCTCTTATAACGAAAATCCATCAGGGTATGGAGACCTGGATTCACTTCAAATATTATATCTCCTCCGCGGCCGCCGTCACCGCCGTCGGGACCGCCGTTCGGGATGTACTTTTCTCTGCGGAAAGAAACAGCACCATTTCCGCCGTCTCCGGCTTTAATGGTAATTTTGACCTTATCTATAAACATTTTCATCACCTGTTTTAGAATTATACCATACTCAAATTTTATGGTACAGTTACTCTTCTTATTATCATAAACGACAGAAATCTGATTTAATCCGAATATTTCTTATTCTTCATAAAACAAGATACAGTTATGTAAAAAATTGGCCGTAAAGGGCGCATATGTATTATAATAGCATTAATACTACCGGAATAATATCGGAGGGAGATGGAAAGATGAAAGTTTTGTCTATTGGAAACAGTTTCTCCAGCGATGCCCACAGGTATCTGCATAAAGTTGCAAAAGCCGACAACTATGATATGAAATGTGTAAATCTGTATATCGGCGGTTGTTCCCTTTTCCGGCATTTTATTAACATGAACAATGATACAAGGGCTTATCTGCTGGAATTCAACGGGGAAGGGACCGGCTTCTATGTTGCCATTAAGGAAACCCTGCAAAGCGACGAGTGGGACTATATTACCCTGCAGCAGGTAAGCCGTCTCAGCGTTTCGTACGATACATACTGCCCCTATATACAGGAACTGACCAAATATATCCGGTATCATTCACCTAAAACAAAAATATTGCTGCATCAGACTTGGGCTTATGAAAAGGACAGTGAAAAGCTGAAGGATTTAGGATATGCAAGCCCGGATGATATGTTTGCGGACCTGAAGAAAGCATATGAAGAAGCTGCCAGGGATATAAAGGCAGATGGAATCATCCCGGCGGGACAGTGCATGCAAAACCTTTCGGCCAACGGTATGGAGACAATCCACCGTGACAGCTACCATGCCGGCCTTGGGGCTGCCAGATACGCTATTGCCCTTACCTGGTACGGATATATGACAGGCAATCCTGTTGAAGATAATGCTTTCCGTGAATTTGATGTGCCTGTTTCTGAATACGAAGCAGAGATTGCCCGTAATTCTGCCGCTGAAGCCCTGAAAGAATAAATGCTCCGCAAATACTTCAGCAGACCGCAAAAAACCACTGCTTTATCGGCAGTGGTTAATATTTTGCTTAATCAGTTCTCGTATTTACCATGTTTAAGACTGTGCTGCTGCAACTTCCTCTACTTCTGTATAAGGATATACGCTTACACGTTTCTTAGTCTTGCTTACACGCTCAAATCTTACAACGCCGTCTATTTTTGCAAATAGTGTATCATCCTTGCCTCTTCCGACATTAAGTCCCGGATGTATTTTGGTGCCTCTTTGACGAACCAAAATATTGCCTGCCAGTACAAACTGACCGTCAGCTCTTTTCAGACCAAGTCTTTTGGACTCACTGTCACGTCCGTTACGGGAACTTCCTACTCCCTTTTTGGAAGCAAAAAGCTGCAAATCCATTCTGAACATTCAGTCCACCTTCCTTTCTCTTATGGAGATCCGACTCGGGTACCCCAGTTTGATGCTCTGAAGCCCCGCCATCATAGTCTTAAGGATTATATCTGCACTTTTCCTCTGTTCTTCCTCTAAATTCTCAGGCAAACGGCATTCTGCCAGACCTTTTCTCTGAACCGGTTTTATGCGGATGCCCGCTACATCGGTCAGGCCGATTACTGCAGTCTGCACCACAGCCGACACTGCTGCACAAACTATGTCTTTTCCCGGCTCATCGTAACCGGCATGGCCGCTTACCTTAAACTCCCGAATCAGACCTTCCGGATCTGTTCGGAAAGATACTTCTATCATCACATCCACCGGCTTTAACCGTTGATTTTTGTAATCTGAACCTGGGTATAGGGCTGTCTGTGACCTTGTTTTCTGCGATAATTCTTTTTACTCTTAAACTTAAAAACAATGACCTTTTTGCCTTTACCCTGTTTCAGCACATTTGCTTCCACTTTGGCCCCTTCCAGGACGTGAGAACCGACTTTCAAACCATTATCATCGCTTATGGCAAGCACTTCATCGAATGTAACAAGAGAACCTACATCCGCATTCAGTTTTTCCACACGGATAATGTCGCCTTCCTGAACCTTGTACTGTTTTCCGCCTGTCTTTATAACTGCATACATAAGTGGTGCACCTCCTCTAACCAGTCTCGCCGAATACTGGCACCTCAGAATAATGAGGTTTTAAAAACCATATTCGAGCGGCTACACAGCAATGATTCTACCACAGTTTATCTTTCGGTGTCAAATAATTTTAAAAACCTGGTGGTATATACAGAGTCCTCATTATCCTTAATAATATTCAGAGCATCTTCATAACCCGGTAAAGGCTGAATATTGGCATCTTCAATATGCATTAAATCATTGATGCGAAGGATAATCCTTAAGTCCAGTTCCTCTTCCAAAATCTCCAGGCTCCTGCCATCCTCTTCCAGCCACAGCCTGGCTATATCAGAATGCACCTCCACCAGGGCAGCAAATATATTGTTATCCCGGGCAATGCGCTCCAGCTCTTTTTCTATTCGGGCTAATACCATATTGCCGGAATATACTTTACCTGTGCCGCTGCAGTAAGGACAGGGCTTTAAAAGAGTATGAGACAGCCGATTTCTCACTTTTTTACGGGTCATTTCCACAAGCCCGAGTTCCGTAAAGCCCAGAACATTGGTTCTGGTCCTGTCATTTTTTAATGCATTTTTCAATGTTTCCAGCACCTGCCGGCGATGTTCCTCTTCCTCCATGTCTATAAAATCGATAACTATTATGCCGCCTATATCCCTCAACCTTATCTGCCTTGCAATTTCCTCTGCCGCCTCGAGGTTGGTATTTAAAACCGTCTGCCCCAGATTTTTGTCTCCCACATATCTGCCCGTATTAACATCAATAACAGTAAGGGCTTCCGTAGGCTCTATAATTAAATATCCGCCGTTTTTCAGCCATACTTTTTTTTGAATGGCCTTTTCTATCTTATTTTCCAAACCATAAAGTTCAAAAAGATTCCGGTCAGGCCCCACATATTCCACCCGGTTTTTCATGGCAGGAGAAATGAAGCCAGCCCATTCAAGTATCTTTTCATACTCCTCCCGGTTATTAATGACCAGCCTGGTCACTTCCGGTGTAAACAGATCCCTCAGAGTCCTGTAAATTATGCTTTCATCCTTATGAAGCAGCCTTGGCACCTTGCCCTTTTGCTCCCTTTCCTGGATTTTAGACCAAATGCGCAGCAGAAAATCCACATCAGGCAGAAAATCAGATGTGTCTTTCTCCGCCGCTGCCGTCCGCATTATAATGCCCATGGACTCAGGCTTTATCTGTTCCGCTATTTCCTTCAGCCGCTGCCTTTCCGCTTCCTTGCCGATTCTTCTGGAAACGCCTACATAGTTTACTGTAGGCATGAGAACAGTATACCGCCCGGGAAGGGTAATATTTGTGGTCACCCTGGCTCCTTTGGTTCCCATAGGCTCCTTCATAACCTGTACCGTCAGTTCCTGGCCTTCCTTCAGCAGATACCGGATACAGGGCATCTGCAGGGTTTTTTCGGTCTGACCGTCACTGTCTGAAAACTCAAAGACTGACTTGTCCGTATTAATATCACCTACATAAAGAAATGCATTTTTTTCAAGTTCGATATTGACAAAGGCAGCCTGAATTCCTGGCAGGACATTTATCACCTTTCCCCTGTAAATATTTCCTACTGTCCTTTGCTCATCATTGTCTTCTATATGAATCTCTGCCAGATCCCCGTTTTCCAGAACTGCCACCCGGGTCTGGTCATAGTGAACATCTATTAAAATTTCCTTACTCACCAAATGCCCCCTAATCCTTTTTTAGTACCAGCGGAGTAACCCAC
>JAAZHD010000043.1 GCA_012510895.1 Clostridiales bacterium | reverse complement strand
GTCGAAAGATTGTTTAAAAAAGAACATAGTACAACTGTACTATGATACAAAAATAACATTTTTCTGTTATATAACAAATAGCTTCGTCAGAGTCACAACAAATATTTGGTCTTTGTAAAATAGATTTCATAAAAGCGGCAATGATTTCATTGACATTAAGGTGATTTCAATCCAACTTGAATAACATGTACAGATAATGCTAAAATGAGAGACAAGTAAAGAATTTTGAAGGTTAACAAAGGAAGTGACAAGATGACACAAAAGAAGAGGATATTCAGCGGCATGCAGCCCACCGGCATACTCACATTAGGTAATTATCTTGGTGCCATGAGAAATTGGGTTGCGCTTCAGGATGAATATGATTGTATTTACAGCATAGTGGACTTACATTCCTTGACTATTCGTCATGAGCCGAAGGATTTACGGCAGTACAGAATATCTTTGCTGGCACAGTATATAGCCTGCGGCATAGATCCGGAGAAATGCATTTTGTTCATGCAGTCCCATGTCAGTGCTCATGCAGAGTTAACCTGGATTTTAAACTGCTATACCTATATGGGTGAATTGAACAGAATGACCCAGTTTAAAGAAAAAGCAGCCAAAAATGAGAGTAATATCAATGCCGGTCTGTTTACATATCCTGTATTAATGGCTGCTGATATTTTACTATATCAAACCCATCTTGTTCCAGTCGGGGAAGATCAGAAACAGCATTTGGAACTGGCCAGGGATATTGCAGGCAGATTCAACGGATTATATGGCGATGTGTTCCAAATTCCTGAACCCTATATTCCCAAGGTGGGGGCCAGAATAATGAGTCTTCAGGATCCTGAAAGCAAGATGTCAAAGTCTGACAGCAATCAAAATGCATTTATTTCTTTGCTTGATCCTCCGGAAACTATTGTCCGTAAATTCAAACGTGCTGTTACGGATTCCGAAACTGTTGTGCGCTTTGATATAGAGAACAAACCGGGTATAAGCAACCTTATGAGCATATATTCCAGTGTAACCGGAAAGAGTCTGGAAGATATTGAGCGGGAGTTTGAAGGAAAAGGATACGGTGATTTTAAACTGGCCGTAGGGGAAGCGGTAGCAGAAACATTAAGGCCCATCCAGGAACGTTATAAAGATTTGCTTGCATCCAGGGACTATTTGGAGGACGTAATGAAAGAAGGCGCAGAAGCTGCCGGTTATATTGCAGGAAAAACACTGAACAAAGTGTATAGAAAAATAGGATTAAGATGAACCGGAATTACGATTATACCGATTATTACATCTTCACTTTCATCTTTTATCTGATCACTTTGAGCAGCCTTTTCGAATAATGTGGAAAGGCAGAGCTAATAATTATAATAGTAAAGATGAAAGAGGTGTAACCATGGAAATCTTTGATGAGCTGAGCAGAAGCGTTAAGCAGGCTGCGAAACAAGTGGAAGAGAAAACAGGCGAACTCATTGAGATCGGTAAGCTTAACATAGAAATATTCAGGTTGGAGGATGCCAGACGAAGATTGTACAGGAAAATCGGCGAGCAGATCTGTAAAGAATTTGCCGAGGGTCAAGCCTTTAGCGAAATCGTCAACACCCTGTGTTTGGAAGTACAGGAGAAGAATAAACTGATTGATGAATACAGAGTCAAGAAGAATGATTTAAAAACCCGCGGCAATGAATACTCATCCTCAAACCACACGCAAGCGGATTCAGTAAATTCTAACGAACAGGCGGCTGATTATTCCGGTCAAGAACCTGGAAATATAAATTAGAAAAAAGCAGAAAAACCCAATGCATCTTGTTTTACGAAGTAAAAAGCGGGTATTATATTTAATATGCAAGTAACATGTCAGAAAGGGGTAACAATAATGAAAAAGTACGAATGCACAGTGTGTGGTTATGTCTATGATCCAGAGTTAGGAGATCCGGACGCAGGGATTGAGCCGGGAACACCGTTTGAGGACCTTCCTGATGATTGGGTATGCCCGGAATGCGGCGTGGAAAAGGATATGTTTGAACCATTGGACTAATTTAAGGCCTAGTTAAAATTTGCGGCTCGGCATGCAGGTCAGCCGCAATTTTGATTTATATGATATGATATTATCGAAGGGTTAATGATTAATGGTGTGAAGGGGAGACAGTCATGGCACAAATCAATTTTAATGAATTGGAAGCGCTGGAAATGGCAATTCAGGTAGAAAAAAGAGGAGAAGCTTTTTATACACAAGCCAAATCTTTTGTTCACGATGATGAAACAAAAGCAATGCTTGAGGAACTCGCACAGCAGGAGCGGGAGCATGCAGATGCCTTCCAGGCAATATACAATGAACTGTACCATGAACAGCAGAACAACTTCGATGATACCTATCTGTATGAACCTGAGGTATCAGCATATCTTCGGGCGATGACAGAAAGTTCAATTTTTCCTACGGATGCCCGCCACAAAGAAGTTATAGGGAATATTAAGGATATTACTGATGTGTTGAGGATTGGTATTCAGGCAGAAAAAGATTCTATTCTTTTTTATACAGAGATGACTATAAATTCAAGATATGTTGAAGCAAAAAATGCTTTTCGCAGATTGATTAAAGAAGAGAAAAAGCATCTTATTGATCTGCAGGCAAAGCTGAACCAGTTAAACAAATAGTTCAATACAGGCTGAAACCACTTGAAATTTCATTGGGTTTTTGGTACCATATATAATGCTTCCGGCAGTAGAAGCAGTTTGACATAAGAGTTCATCATGGTTTTAAATGCTATAAAAAATGATGAATAATGCAGAAAAATATAGTTGACAAAAAGAATATAAATTGCTAATATAAAAGTCGCCGCTGAGAAGCGGCGAAGAACTTGGTCCTTGAAAACTAAACAGTATAGAAGAAGGAATTAAAGTCAATTCCGAGAGAATGATTGCTAATAGCGAAAAAAGTGAGAGCTAATCAAACACCAAGTTAAAGCTTCAGCCCATAAGGGCTG
>JAAZHD010000409.1 GCA_012510895.1 Clostridiales bacterium | reverse complement strand
GCCTAACATGCCATGTACTCATCGTCAACAGCTTTCGCGGCATAAACGCTTAGGCTATTGTCTCATTAGCTACCGTTTGATGACCGAGGTAATTTACACACTAATTTGGACTTGACTCGGATAATTGTACTTTATTTATTAATTATATATGATATAATTCTTATTCATTAATCACATATATGATATAATTATAAAAATAAAAGTAAAAATTGCGTGGTTTATACCGTCGTTTTATTGTACGAAAATTTATTGAAGGTAGGTTCTCTGATGTTCAATACGGATCCGGTACGTCCTATTGCAGACACTATTAAACAACAGGTTTATCAAATAATAAAGGATAAAATTTGTAAAGGGGAATATAGCCCTGGAAAGTGGTTGCAGGAAAAAGAACTGGCAAATGAGTTTAAAGTAAGCCGCTCGCCTGTTCGGGAAGCCCTTCGGCAGCTTGCCAGTGACGGGCTTGTTGTTGAAATCCCTCATAAAGGTGTGTTTGTAAAAAGAATAACTTCCAAGGATATTGAGGATATTTTTGATGTTCGGGTATTACTTGAATCCTATGCTATAAAAAAAGCATATGAAAATTTAACTGAAGAAAATAAAAATGCTTTAATGGATTATGTATCAAAACTTACACAAGCCCATGAAGAAGGGAATCTTCATTTATATATCGAACTGGATACCAAATTGCACAATTTGATTATTGACATGAGCGGCAATAGTGTTTTAAAAACTACATACGAAAAAGTGCATTCAATGATTCAGCAGTTCAGAATTTACTCCTTAACAGGTAAACAACGTTTTGACGAATCAGTAGTTGAACATCAGGATATTGTCAATGGGATTATTTCAGGTAACGTAGATGAAGCCGACCAAATTAATAAAACCCATTTAAGGCTTGCCAAGGAAAAGATACAGGAATACATAACCAGGCTGGAATCTACACACCAAGACCTTGAAAAAGTCATAGTGCATAATACGTAGCATAAAACGTAGATAAAAAAGAGCTGCTGCAATAAACTTATTAAGTATTATTACAACAGCTCTTTTTGTCTCTTATACAAATGTTTGATTATAATTGTTAAAAGAATATTGCGTTGACAATTGCCAAAATCACAGAACCTACCAATGGTATAACGATTGTGCCAACTGACCATGTTTTAAGGGATGTTTTAACGAGAAAACCGCTAAATCTTGTAACAACCCAGAAATATGAGTCATTGAGGTAGGATGGGCACATTGCAGTGGTACAAAGAGCAAGTCCTGCAATTACAGGATTGATACCTAATGTTGGTAGCATGGGTGCGAGTATAGCGGAACCTGTAATCATAGCCACAGTTCCGGAGCCTTGCGGGAATCGGAGAATTGTACCAACCAGCAATGGAACAAGGATAACTGGAAGGCTTGCGGCGATAATGCTTTCAGCCATAATTGTGCCTGCGCCGGTAACTTTGATTACATTGCCGAGAGAACCACCTGCAGCAGTTACAAAGACTATTAGTCCCGCATCTGCAAGAGCACTTTCAGTAACTTTCAGACATTCTTCTTTGGG
>JAAZHD010000042.1 GCA_012510895.1 Clostridiales bacterium | reverse complement strand
ACTGTACTCAATTGACACAATACACCAAAGTATAAAGTATAAGCATCCATATTTGCTTCCGCGGGAATTTTGTATTTCATGGTATTCCAGTCTAAATATAGGTTTACTTCTTCATAGGAATGGAGGAAGTTAAATGGAAGAAAATGCGCTTATCATAGGAAGTGAAACGGTCAGGAAACACCTGTCAGTTCAAGATGTTATTGAAACTGTTGAAAAGACCTGGAAGTGGTACGGTGAAGGCAGAATTATAATGCCTCCGAAAATTACAACCGACATGTCGTCCGCCGGGGTTGACGGCTGGTTTAATACAATGCCGTGTTATATAGCTCCGCTTAACACTGCAGGTATGAAGATAGTAGGCGGTTTCGCAGGGAATCACGCCCTCGGCCTGCCATATATAAAAGCCAGCCTGGTCCTTATCTCTCCCGAAACAGGTTTGCTTAGGGCAGTTATTAACGGCGATTGGATTTCCGATATGCGTACAGGGGCACAGCCTGCGATCATGGCCAGGCTTCTTGCGGCAAAAGCAGATATTATAACAATCATTGGCGCAGGGCAGCAGGGTTATACCAGTCTTTTATGCATGAGCAAGGTGCTTGATATTAAAGAGGTACGCATCTGTGACATAAGCAAAAAAGCAATTGAAACTTTCATATCCCGTTTTGTGGACTTTCCTTTCAAAGTTGTTCCTTTTGAAAACAGGGAAACAGCCTGCCGGGGCAGCGATATTATTATTACTGCAACAACTGCAAATGATACTTTAGTCAAAGATGCATGGGTTGACCCGGGCACCCTGGTAATGACCATGGGTTCATTCAGGGAAACGGATTATGACCTGATTCGCAATGCTGATTTGCTAGCAGTCGACCATCCTGAGCAGGCACTTCACCGGGGGAATTTCAAAGAGCTTGGCGAATCCCGTGAGCTTACAATCGAAACCTTCGATATAGTAGTTCCTTATATTCTTGCAGGAAAAAGCCGGCGGGGAAGAAGGAAAGGCACTGACCGCATTTGTGCCCAGTTAGTCGGCATGGGCTGTCTTGACGTGGCCGTTGCATCTCTCTTATATAATCGAATCCTCGAATCAGGGGATGAAGTACTTAAAGCTGATATGAGCAAGTAATTGAGACATAAGGCATCGCTGCTCTGCGAATGAACATAATGCAATGAAGCGTCTATAAATCAATTAACGAATAACTATGGGAAAGGGAGGTATGATGCATGTACATATGTGCAGTAGATATAGGTACAACGGCGATCAAAACAATCATTGTAGATGAACAAGGCAATAAATGCGCTTCTTCCAGTGCATCATATCCGCTGTATACCGGCTCAGGAGGCGTAGTAGAGCAGGATGCCCGAAAGTGGAAGGAACTAACCTTTCAAACTGTCCGTGAATGTACTGCCGCAATCGCATCTGATGAGGTTGGGTGCATATGTATATCAGCCCAGGGCGGAAGCCTTGTGCCTGTAAATGAAAACGGCGAACCCTTGGCATATGCGGCTACCTGGATGGACAAAAGAGGAGAAGGCTTCCTTCCGGAAATAGAAAGAGGGCGTGACCACACCTGGTTTTATTCCCGTATCGGCAGAGGGGTATCACCTACAAGCTGCCTGGGAAGATTTATGGCTTTTAAACAATATAATCCTGCATACTACCTTACTACTCTTGAGTATATAAATATGGCACTTACCGGTAGCCCCATAACAGATCCTACCAGTGCAGCCATGACCAGCATGCTGGATATAAGAACATGCAAATGGCAGGAAGAAATCATGGAGTTATGCGGGGTAGAAGAACATACACTGCCCAGCATTATGCCTACCGGAGCGGTTATTGGCAATATAACCCGGGAAGCGGCAGATGCCATGGGTCTTACCGCAAATACCGTAGTTGTTAATGGAGGGCATGATCAATATTGCGCGGCAGCCGGCGCCAATGTATTAGAACCTGGTGATGTACTCTTATCCACCGGAACTGCATGGGTTGTATTTGGTGCAACCAATGTTTTAAATCATGATTCCAGGTTGGCTGCAGGGCCCCATGTATGCCCGGGTGTATACGGCATATTTTCCAGTGTACCAACCGGCGGTGCGGCCTTGGACTGGGTGCGGAGGAAGCTGTCCTGGAAATCTGAATTAAGCTTTGACAAACTTGACTATGAGGTAATGAAGCGCTTCGGCAGGAATGAGCAATTATTCTTAAGACCTCTTTTCAGCAAAGGAAAGGCCTCGATAGAGGGATTGGACCTTCATACCGATGTATATGATATTGCTCTGGCAGCAATGGAAGGTGTGGTATTTGAGGTGCGGCGAATCATGGAACGCTTCATTTCAGAAGGCCACGCTGTTAATTCTGTAAAGCTGCTGGGCGGAGCTTCCAGGGCATTGCCTTGGCAGAAGCTGATTACCTCTGTTATAGGAGAAGTGGATTTGTTCCATGAGACTAATATTGCATGTATGGGAGCAGCGGCACTGGGCGGGGTCGCAATAGGTGTCTGGTCTGATCTGAAAGCGGCATCAAAGCTGCTGTGCAGCAGTGAGGTGCTGCCCGCTGATAATGTCTTTTCAGAGTTTTATGAGAAAAAATATACGGCCTATTTAAACAGTAGTGTATAAAATTGCCAGTTATAATTTTTTCAAACTTATGGTTGACATGTATTTATTAATAATATATACTTGTGTTAACGCTAACGCATATCACATTTACAAAGATAAACAAAAGAAACACAACAGTTGAAACTCAAAGAAGTTTACAACAGTAGAAACACAGGAGAAAAAGTCACTACAGAAGAATTTAACTTAATTTAAAAAGCACAACAGTAGAAGCACAGTACAATATAGAAGAGATAATATCAATAAAAAAAAAGCATAACGGAACAAAACACAATAAAAACTGACTTTATAGAATAAGGCACAACAATAGTATAATTTAAATATTTAGTTTTTGCGTTAACCTTAACGCAAATTTCCTGAACTTAAAATATGGCAGATAATACTGATTCCATTTGTTGTCGAAAATCAACTCATGAACTTCTATTCTTATCCTGCAGAATCCTGTTACTGATGAACCGTATGTGTATGCTCGTCAGTAACGGAGGAAAAGTGAAATCATATAACGATTGCAGATGAACACGAGAAAGAGAGGAGAAGACGATGCTTAAACATTATACAGACTATGATCGCAATTTCTACATGGAAAGATTGAATGACTTCCTGCCAGAAAAAATAGTCGATGTACATACCCATGTTTGGAGAAAGGAATTCCGAATAAAGGAGGAAGCAAGCGGCCGCGGACCGTCATGGCCCAGCCTGGCAGCTGAAGAAAATACTTTTGAAGATATGAATCAAAACAATGAAATCCTTTTTCCCGGGAAAAAAATAATACCCCTGGTTTTCGGCAAGGTCAGCAAATCCTTTGACATTGACAAAAATAATGAGTACATAGCCCAGGGAGCAAAGAAATACGGATATCCGGCCCTATGCGTAACAAGGCCTGAATGGGATGCTGTCAGGTTTGAGAATGAAATAAAAAAATGCGGCAATCTGGGTGCAAAAGTATATTTGAATTTCAGTCCTGATTACATACCTTCAAATGAAATCAGAATTTATGATTTTATAACTCCGACGCAGCTGGAAGTTTTGCATGAAAATAAATGGGTCCTCATGCTTCACATACCCAGACCGGGAAGGCTGAAAGATCCCGTTAATCTGGCCCAGCTGATAGAAATAAGCAATAAGTATTCCGGCTGCTCTACCATTGTTGCCCATATCGGCCGTGCCTACTGCAATGAAGATGTAGGAGAGGCCTTTACAGCACTTAAACAGGCGCCAAATCTATATTATGACTTCAGTGCCAACACCAATGACTGGGTTATGGAGCAGCTGATTAAGAATGCAGGCTCGGACAGAATCCTTTATGGAAGCGATGCAGCAGTCAATCTTATGAAATTGACCAGAATTTGTGAAAACGGCACTTATGTGAACATTGTGCCTGAAGAAATATATGGAGATGTTTCGGCATATTCAAATATGCGTTCTGTTGTTGCCCCCGAATCTGAAAAAATCACATTTTTTGCATACGGAATAGTTGATGCGTTCCGCCGTGCGGCATTTAGAACTGGGCTGTCAAGGGAAAACATTAAAGCTGTATTCTTTGATAATGCAGCCGGACTATTAGGTGTCAACTGAAGCAGCCTGTTTTAGAGGTGTGTATGATGTATACAGAATTAGAAAGAAATGTTATTGAATTTATAGAAAAGAATTCTGATGAGCTGTTCCGTGTTTTATCAGAATTAATACAGATTGATTCCCAGAATTTTCGTAATGACGGCAGGGAACAAAAATGCGCTGAATATGTAAGAGATTTATACCAAAACCTTGGGCTGGAAGTTGATTTTTACTGTCCGGACAGTTTACCCGGATTTACTGAACATCCTGCGTATATGCCCGGCAGAAACACTGCCAACAGACCCAATGTCAGCGGAATATGGAGAACCAGCCCGGAAAACATGGGGAATCTGCCTGTAATGCTGGCTGCCCATACCGATACAATGCCGGCAGGCGACCTGTCCAAATGGACTTATGATCCCTTCGGCGGCATTATCACAGACAACCGGATTTACGGCCTGGGCGCAGGAGACAACAAAGCCGGGATTGCTGCTTCATACTTTGCGGTAAAAGCTCTTATGGCAAATAGTATCAGCCTGAATACCCCTGTAATTCTCACTGCATATTGCGACGAGGAATACGGAGGAGGAAACGGCACTCTGGCTGCCTGCCTGAAGTATCCATGTAAAACCTATGTCAATCTTGACGGCGGGAATTATGAAATGTGGACCATAGCCGTCGGCGGCGGAGGCTTCAGGATAGATCTAAAGAAAAAAGAAACCACTGACAGTATGATGGATTTATATCATGTCCTTGTTGAATTGATGAATGAGCTGAAAGTATTTATGGAAAGGCGTAAAGCCGAACTGCATAATAATCCCCTGTACATAGGAACTGATATGGAACGCTCAGCATTCAGACTTACTAAATTCCACTGTGACAGCTTAAGAGAGGCGACTGTTGCCTTTGTTATCTACACAGATAAATCAAAAGAAGAAATTCAGACAGAACTTAAGGACATTCTTCATCGGCTTGAGCCTGTATTTGACAAATATGGCATTGAAACATCCGGTTTCCGGCCGACAACCAGATATTTCAGATACGGCGAAACGGATAAAAGTGACGGCGGCGTGGAAATTATGACCCGGGCTGCCAGTCAGGTTGCAGGTTATCCGGTCGTTGAAAAAGGGTCATGTCTTACTGACTTATCACTGTTTCTTGAATACGGAAGTCCCCACAGTTTTAACTTTGGCATATTCAGAGACTTTGCCCTGCCCGGCGGCGCACATCAGCCTGATGAATATGTTGATTGCACTCAATTCACTCAATACACTCAGGCACTGGCACTGTTTCTTCTGCGTTATTTCGGCATCTATTATCAAAACAATAAATGAAGGAAGGATGGATAACTATGAACAAACTCTTGTTTCAACACAAATCGGTTTCCTGGCTGCCCTTTAATGACTCGGAAATCATAAGTAAGGCGCGTGAAATGACACGGGAGGACATTGAAACCCATAGCTGGGAGAATGAAGAATTTAAAGTGAAAATAGTGGAGGATGTGCAATCACATTTTGTCATTGATTTATTCAATCGTATACACCAATCTCATGTCAAGGATCAAAAATTAACTGTAATCCTGCCCAACCCCTATGCCGCAGTTTATGAGAATTTAGCCCTCCTATGCAATAAATATGAAGTGAATTGTCGTAATCTGAATGTTTTCTTCCTGAATGAATGGGCAAATGAAGAAGGGCAGGTTGCTCCCCTCGACTATCCGTCAAGTTACGGGCGAATATTTCAGAAATACTTCTATGGTAAGCTGAACCCTGAACTTCGGCCTGATGAAAAGAATATTCATTATTTTACAACTGAAAATGTTAAACATTACTCTGACATGATAGACGAAGCAGGTGACGGCGGCGCCGATGTCTGCTATACAGCCATAGGCTGGTCCGGACGTATAGCTTCCATAGAACCTGAAGGTGAATTCATATGCAATGATATGGATACATATCTGAAAGAGACTTCCAGCATAGTTACCAACCATATTATTTCCATTGCTGAAGACTCAATATGCGGCTTATTCGGCCACTCAGGAGACTTGGCTGCGATGCCGCCCAAATCGGCAACTATAGGTCCCAGGGATATT
>JAAZHD010000408.1 GCA_012510895.1 Clostridiales bacterium | reverse complement strand
TCTTGTCTGATTAATGATAAAGGCACTTTAAGCAGAGTTCAGAAATTTGCAGAAAAATCTGCCTGGCGTGAAACCGATCAGGCCGCATATCAGGCAATGGAGGCACTGGTACATAATCTTAATACCATGCACAGCAGGGCAGGAGCCCAAATTCCTTTCAGTTCCATAAACTATGGAACGGATACCTCACCTGAAGGGAGAATGGCAGTCAGAAACCTCCTCCTTGCCACTGAAGCAGGGCTGGGCAACGGGGAAACTCCCATATTTCCTATTCATATATTCAAGGTGAAAGAAGGCATCAACTATAATCCGGGAGATCCTAATTATGACTTGTTTCAACTGGCATGCAGGGTGAGCGCTAAAAGGCTGTTTCCGAACTTCTCCTTCCTGGATGCACCTTATAATTTGAAATACTACAGCCCGGGCAACCCTCATACCGAAATTGCCTATATGGGCTGTCGTACAAGGGTTATTGGCAATGTATATGACCCGTCCAGGGAAATTGTTACCGGAAGGGGAAACTTAAGCTTTACGTCTGTAAATCTTCCCAGACTGGGCATAAGAAACAGGGGGAATGTTGAAGCTTTCTTTAAGGAACTGGACAGCGTAATTAATCTGGTAATAGACCAGTTGTGGGAGCGTTATCAGATTCAGGCACGGAAAAAGGTTAAGAATTTTCCTTTCCTGATGGGACAGGGCATATGGCTTGATTCTGATAAACTCAGTCCTGATGATGAAATAGGGGAGGTGCTGAAGCACGGCACACTTACTATGGGCTTTATAGGGCTGGCAGAATGCCTTAAGGCTTTAATCGGAGCCCATCATGCAGAGTCTGAAGAGGCTCAGAAGCTGGGACTTGAAATTGCAGGGCATATGAGAAGGCGGATGGATGAAGCAAGCAGGAAACACAATATGAATTTTACCTTGATCGCTACTCCGGCAGAAGGACTGGCAGGCCGGTTTGTGGAATTAGACCGGAATATTTTCGGTTCAATTGAAGGAGTTACAGACAGGGAATACTATACCAACAGCTTCCATGTGCCGGTATATTATAAGATAAATGCATTTAAGAAAATTCAGTTGGAGGCTCCATATCATGAACTTACCAATGCAGGCCATATAACCTATGTGGAATTGGACGGAGACCCACAGCACAACCTTACTGCATTTGAAAAGATAATCAGGGCGATGAAGGAAGCGGGGATAGGTTATGGTTCCATCAATCATCCGGTGGATCGGGATCCGGTATGCGGCTATACCGGAATTATTGGAGACAAATGTCCCTCCTGCGGCCGAGAAGAAGGCTCTGTTAAATTTGAAAGAATTCGCAGGATCACAGGTTATTTGGTTGGAACCCTGGACCGCTTTAACAATGCCAAGATGGCAGAAGTAAGGGATAGGGTGAGCCATCTGTGAATCATGATCCTGAGAATAAAATACGAATTGCCGGCGTCGTCGAGGAGTCCATTGTCGACGGCCCGGGCATCCGATATGTTGTATTTGCTCAAGGGTGCCCTCACCGCTGCCCTGGCTGCCATAATCCGAAGACCCATTCCTTTGACGGAGGCATCCTGATTGATATAGGCGATATACTTAAGGCAATCAAGAATAATCCTTTGCTGGACGGGATTACCTTAAGCGGAGGGGAACCCTTTGAACAAGCGGCAGCCTTTGCCAGGCTTGCAGAAAAAGTCAGGGAATTGGAATTGGATGTAATAGTATATACAGGCTATACCTATGAGGAGCTTATAAAACATGCTCCGAACCGCCCTAGCTGGGAAAGTCTGCTTAATGCGGCTGATATCCTGATAGACGGCCCTTTTATTATGGAACAGAAAAGCTATATGCTGAAATTCAGGGGTTCAGCCAATCAGCGGATAATCGATCTGAAGAAAACAAGGCAGGCGGTCAAAAGTGAGAGTGAAAAACTAATCGGCGGGGAATAGCTTGATCATAAGCTTTATTAATGCATAGAAAATTGCCAGTACCAGAAAAACTCCCGAAACGCCGATTCCCATTACTTTAAGAGCCTCTAAGAAAATTTCCATATTCATTTACCTCCTTAACCAAGCAGTGCCAGAATTATGGCTCCGGCTATTATTGATCCGATCTGCCCCGCAACATTGGCTCCAACGGCCGGCATTAAGATAAAGTTTGTGGGATCGTCCTTTTGGGCCAATTTCTGAGCTATACGAGCGGACATGGGGAATGCAGAAATTCCGCAGGCGCCGATTATCGGATTAATTTTACGTTTCAGGAACAGATTAATGAATTTAGCAAACAGGACACCAAAGGCAGTATCAAACACGAATGCAAGAAGTCCAATTCCCAGAATGAGCAAAGTATTCAGTGTCAGGAATTTTTCTGCTACCATGGTGGAACCAATGGTAATACCCAAAAGCAGGGTTACCAGGTTGCCCAGTTCATTTTGAGCCGTCTGTGAAAGTCTGTCCAATACGCCGCATTCCCGTATCAGGTTTCCAAACATCAGTGAACCGATGAGGGGAACAGATATGGGTGCAATGATGCCTGCCACTATGGTTACAACTATGGGGAAAAGTATCTTAACTGTTTTGGAAATCTCTACTCCATAGTCAACGTCCATACGGATCAGACGTTCTTTTTTGGTGGTCAGAGCTTTAATGACCGGCGGTTGAATAATCGGCACCAATGCCATGTAAGAGTATGCCGCAACGGTAATGGCTCCCATGTATTTAGGAGCGAATAAATTACCTACATAAATGGAAGTAGGACCGTCGGCAGCGCCGATAATACCTATGGCGGCAGCTTCCTTTAATGAGAAAACTCCCGGCCATATCAGGTTTGCTCCGGCAGCCATCAGCATGGCAGCAAAAATCCCCGACTGAGCGGCTGCTCCGAAGAAAAGTGTAACTGGCTGCTTCAGCAGAGGTGAAAAGTCAATCATTGCGCCAACTGCAATAAATATTAATATAGGGAAAAGTTCGTTAACAATACCTGCGTTGTAGAGAACTGTCAGGAAACCATGCTCGCCTACTGCAGCTGAACCGGGTATGTTGGTCAGTATTGCTCCAAATCCGATAGGTAAAAGAAGAAGTGGTTCATATTCCTTCTTGATGGCAAGATATATCAATATGCAGCCAATCAGAAGCATGACAGCATTTTGCCATGTTAGACCATAAACGCCTTCCAGCAGCTTGTTTAATGTTTCCATAAAAATATCCCTTCTATCTTTTTATATGGTTAGAGTATTTATAAAAAAACATATAATACACTAGTACACATTATATTGCTATACCTTTTACTTTGTCAATCAGACAGGTGCCTGTGACGGCATCGTTAACATATAAGGAAAACAAGGTTTCATTTGTGTTATAATATAACCAGGAGGTGTTATTAGATGTTATTGGATATTATGAAAACCAGAAGAAGCATACGCGTCTATAAGGACCAGGAGGTTGAGCAGGAAAAAGTTGATATTATTCTGAAAAGTGCACTGCTTGCACCGACAGGGAGGGCAACCAGAGCCTGGGAGTTTATTGTAGTAAATGACAAAGATAAAATTAAAAAGCTTTCCCGTTGCAGAAACGGAGCTGCCAGGTTCCTGGAAGGTGCGCCTTTGGCCATAGTTGTTGGGATTGATGAGGAAAAGGCCTCTACCTGGGTGGAAGACGCATCCATATCGGCAGCTTACATACAATTGGCCGCCCATTCTTTAGGTCTGGGTTCCTGTTGGGCACATGTAAGAGAAAGATCTTACAGCAAGACTCAGTCATCGGAGAGTTATGTAAAAGAGGTTCTGGGAGTTCCGGAGAAAATCAGGATTTTATGCATTATAGGCATAGGCTATCCGGATGAAGAAAAACCTCTGCATAAAGAAGAAGATCTATTATATGAAAAGATTCATTATAATCAATTCTGATTTAAAATTAGGATGTAAAAAGCCGGCTTATGCCGGCTTCATATATTTATTTTTTCTTATGCTTGTCCATTACAAATTTGGAAATATTGTCTGCATGGTCGGCAATTCTTTCCAGGTTGTTAATTACATCCAGGAATATAACACCGGCACCCGGAGTGCATTCCTGTTTATTCAGCCTTTCAATATGGTTTTCCCTCATTGCATGTTCAAGTGCGTCAATGGCATCTTCCTGGCGGCTGATGGATTTGGCCAGTTCAATGTCCATAGTTTTCATAGCTACCAAAGCATCATCAACAATTGCCAATACCTTATTCTTCATTTCATTCATTTCTTCAATTGCCATATCTGAAAGTGTCAGGTTGTGCTCAACCAGGTACTGGGCATACTCCACAAGGTTCTCAGAATGATCGCCGATTCTTTCAATGTCATTTACAACATGGAATAAGCCGCTTAAGAGCTTCCTGTCCCTTTCAGGAATATCCAGAGAATTAGTCATAACCATATAATCGGTTATTTCCCGGTTTAAGTAGTTTATGACCTCTTCCCTCCGGGTAACATCAGAAATATTTCCTATATCTCCGGTCATTACCATATCCATTGCAACGGATAAATTGGTTCTCGCCAGATCACCCATTCTTTCCACT
>JAAZHD010000407.1 GCA_012510895.1 Clostridiales bacterium | reverse complement strand
TTCATATTATTATGGAGGTTTTGAAGAATGGAAAAAGAATATTACAGCCCCAATGATTTTATGAACCTTGACAGTGATTCAGCCATGATTCAGGCCGCAGTAGATGCAGCAGCTGAGTCAGGAGCCAAGGTAGTAATACCAAGGCGGAATAAACGTACCGGAAAGGATTTTTGGAACATTACAAAGGCTGTTGAGCTTCATACAGGGAGTGTCGTTATTTTGGATAATTGCTGCCTGCGCCTGGCAGACGGGGTGTTTTGCAATGTATTTAAGAACTCTAACGGCAGGAAGGCGCTTGGCAAGACCATTGAAGGGCGGCAGTATGATATCAGGATCACCGGCATCGGCAATGCTGTGCTGGACGGCGGGAATCATAATGGCCTGACAGAGAAAACCCAGTTTACAAATGGCATGCCCGGAATAATAGAGAACACAATGATACATTTTCATAATGCGGAACGCGTCACAATTGAGAATATGCGTATCATTAACCAGCGTCACTGGGGTATGACCTTTCACTATGTTTCAGAAGGCAGGATATCAAATATTGAGTTTATGGCTCACAATAATGCTCCGAATCAGGATGGTATTGATCTGCGCACAGGCTGCAACCGCTTTATAATTGAAAATATTACCGGCTGCACCGGCGATGATACAGTAGCCTTAACATGCCTGGACGGCAGGACCGAAAGGCAGTTAGCGGTTGAAGGCATGGATCCTGATCTGCACAGCGTAATTATTCGTAACGTTTCAACTTATGTTACCGGCAATCATGCAATAGTCAGGCTTCTGAATCATGGTGGAAAGAAGCTTTACAATATTATAGTTGAAAATATACTGGACCGTTCTGACGGGGACAGGTTCCGTCCGGGAGCGGCTGTGCGCATTGGAGAACAAAGGTACTATTCTGACAGCGGCCCTGCTCAGCTTGGAGACACCTTTGGGATCACGGTAAGGAACGTAATTACATGTGCCAGATTTGGTGTCTTTATTTCCTGTACCCTGCAGGATGCATTCATAAACAACATACAGCTATATGGAACCGCAGGTACCGGAGTGTTCTTCAGTAAAGGAACTATGCGCAATATTCATATCAGCGATGTCCATTACAGCGTCAACTGTGCCACATCTGAAACTTTTCTTGACGGTGGGATTTTATTTAAGTTTGATAAACTATGCGCTTTGTATTTTAATGAGAGTGACTGCAAGGATCTGACAGTGCGGGGCGTAACAGCAGGAAAAGCCCTTTCAGCTGTTTTTGGAGGAAGCGGAGACGTGAATTTAATTGCCGACGGGATTATCAGGCTTAACCCGGAAACAAAACTTATAGACGGCGAGTCAATAAAAGCCGATTTACGATAGTATATAAAAGCACAAAGGCATATTTTCGAAAAGTTGATTCTGCTATCTGCTATTCAAAGCTTTGGTTTCGAAAGCAGCCTTGACAGGTATATAAAATCAATGATAGAATCAATAACAAAGAGCAGTCAAAGTAATCTGTTACCTAAATAAGAACTTCTTTTCCAAATTGGTTTTTGAAAGGGGAATAACTATGGGCAGAAAGAGTATATATATTGATTTTTTCTCACAAGAGGACTTGATTAAAGCAGGCTGCTTTAATTTAAAAATGGCTGTTTCGGTTACAAAGAAGGCTTTGGTCGATAATCAGCAAGGCAAAGTTCTTTTCCCCGATAAGATAGTACAAATCTTTGATAAAGAAACTCAAAGCAGAATAAACTGTTTGCCGGCTACTTTGCTTAATGAAAAAATATGCGGAATGAAATGGGTTTCCGTGTTTCCGCAGAATCCCGTGAAGTTTGGGAAGCAGAATCTTACTGCTGTAATTCTCTTATCAGAGATTGAAACCGGGTTTCCTATTGCTGTCATGGACGGCACTTTATGTTCCAACATGAGAGTAGGCGCAGTAGGTGCTGTGGCTGCTGAGTATCTGGCAAAGGAAGATTCTGAAACAATTGGCTTTATAGGCGCAGGTGAACAGGCAAGAATGCATCTGCTTGCAATGAAGTCAGTCAGACCTGCCCTTAAGATATGTAAGGTTGCTTCAAAATTTGAGGCTGAAGAGGAAAAATTCATTTATGATATGAGTAAAGTTATTCCGGATATGGAATTTAAAAAATGCAGTACAAATCTTGCAGATGCAATAATCGATTCAGATATAATAGTAACAGCTACAAGTGCACAAGCTCCTTTATTAAAAGCAGAATGGATAAAGGAAGGAGTTTTCTACAGCCACATCGGCGGTTGGGAAGATGAATATGCTGTAGCAAAAAAAGCTTCAAAAATTGTATGTGACGAATGGAATGCTGTAAAGCATAGAACCCAGACACTGAGCCGAATGTACAGGGATAAAGAATTAAGTGACACAGACATTTACGCAGATCTTCATGAGTTGGTAATGAACAAAAAACCAGGACGGGAAAATGATAAGGAATTTATATATTTCAATGCTGTGGGGCTGTCTTATATTGATATAAGCATTGCCTATGAAATGTATAAGACTGTATCGGGCAAAAGTTATGGTGTTAAACTTCAGATGCAGGACGACATGATCTTTAACAAAGATGATTTGCTTAAGCATATAAAAATATAGCACAGAACATAGGTGCCATGTAATTTCGAAAATAAAAATTTTACA
>JAAZHD010000406.1 GCA_012510895.1 Clostridiales bacterium | reverse complement strand
GCTTAATATCATTAAGTCCTGAAATCTTTGCCAACACATCGTCGACTCCGCCCTTGGCCTTATCAAAATTGGTATGAGCAGAATAAACACAAATGCCAGCCTCTGCCAGTTTCAGGATATAAGACCCTGTTTGAGTGATATCATTTACTTCTTTAATAGGTTGAAATATTACAGGATGATGGCTTATTATCAGATCGCACTTGGTTTCTACAGCATGGTTTATAACATCGGCAGTCACGTCCAAAGTTATCATGACTCTTTTAACCGGTGCTTTACTGCTGCCAATAAGGAGTCCTATATTATCCCAAGGTTCTGCCAGATATTCCGGTGCAATGCTTTCCATTATCTCTATAAAATCTTTTACCTGACAGAGCAATTGTATACCTCCTTAAACTGCCTGTACTTCACTTCATAGTATTTCAACCGTTCTGCCGCTTCCATGCTTTGTCCCTTTTCCAGTACGACAATGATCTCCTCTAAAACATGTATTTTTCTTTCCAACCATTCATTTAATAACGGGTGTTTCTTCTCCACCAACTTCCAGCCAATATCATAATCTGCTATCTTTTTATACTCAGACGATATTTCACCGGGTTTGGCTGTAATAATTTCATAAAATCTGCTGCCTTCCCTTGCAAGTTCCTCATCTGTTATTATAAAACCACTGGAAAGAAGCCAGCTGCGCAACTCTCCTTGACAATTCATAGGCTGAAGGATCAATGTGCCGGCACTGCGGGCAATCTCTTCATCCCTCTTTATAATATCCCGTATCAGTATGCCTCCCATGCCTGCAATAATGATTACATCAGCTTCTCCGGGTGATAACACGCTTAATCCATTGCCCAACCTGGTTTCCATGCAGCGGCTTAAATTATGCAGGCAAATCAACTGCTTTGCTTTATCCAATGAACCCCTGCTGATATCTGAAGCTATTGCATATTGTGCCTGGCCGCTCCGTATCAGAGACAGCGGAATATAACCGTGATCCGTACCTATATCGGCTACTGTCTGAGAACAAGGTACCATATCAGCAATTGCCTGTAATCGAGGTTTCAGGTTCATACAGCCGCTTATTCTCCTTTTTTTCCCTCTTAGGTAAAGCAAAAAACACCGTTTTATGCGGTGTCTCCTGTTGGAATAGATTTCCGGTTAAATATTGGTGGGCCTTCAGGGACTCGAACCCCGGACCGACCGGTTATGAGCCGGTTGCTCTAACCAACTGAGCTAAAGGCCCGGATATATTAATTATATCCCATGATTCTTTCCGTGTCTATATGTGCTTTTTAAAAACAGTTAACAGCAAATCCGGCAACAGCGGATAAGCGGTTATCCGCTGTTAGTCCAGATAATCCTTCAATTTTTTACTCCTGCTCGGATGGCGAAGCTTTCGCAGTGCTTTTGCTTCGATTTGCCGGATTCTTTCCCTGGTAACGTCGAATTCTTTGCCTACCTCTTCCAGAGTACGTGCTCTTCCGTCATCCAGCCCAAAGCGGAGCCGTAATACCTTTTCCTCACGATCGGTCAGAGTATCCAAAACATCCATCAATTGCTCTTTCAACAAAGTGAAAGCAGCCGCTTCCGCAGGAGCGGGTGCATCTTCGTCTGGAATAAAATCTCCCAGATGGCTGTCCTCCTCTTCCCCAATAGGGGTCTCCAAAGAAACAGGCTCCTGAGCTATTTTCATAATCTCACGCACCTTTTCTTCCGGTATGCCCATTTCCTCTGCAATTTCCTCCGGGAGGGGTTCACGCCCATATTCCTGCAATAGCTGCCTGGAAACCCGAACCAGTTTATTGATGGTCTCAACCATATGCACAGGAATTCTTATGGTTCTGGCCTGATCTGCAATGGCTCGGGTAATGGCCTGTCGAATCCACCAGGTGGCATAAGTGCTGAATTTAAACCCTTTTTTATGATCAAATTTTTCTACGGCCTTTATAAGCCCAAGGTTTCCTTCTTGTATCAAATCAAGAAATAACATTCCACGGCCAACATATCTCTTAGCTATGCTGACCACCAAACGGAGATTTGCTTCTACCAGCTTTCGTTTGGCCATTTCATCCCCTTGTTCCATGCGTTTTGCCAGTTCTACTTCTTCCTCAGCTGTCAGCAAGGGAACCTTTCCGATCTCTTTAAGATACATGCGCACAGGATCATCTATATTTACACCTTCCGGAATATTTTCCGACGGATCTTCAACGATGGAATCATCATCTAATGCTTCTTCATCAATAACCTCAATATTGAGGGATTCCAGCGTTTCATATATTTTTTCAATTTGCTCAGGCTGTAGTTCGATTTCCTCAAGCATGTCCATAATCTCTTTATAAGTGAGGGAACCTTTTGACTTGCCTTTATTAATGAGCTCTTTAATCTTATCCATTTTCGCTTCTCTGTTGTTCACGCATTCCCCTCCTTTCCAAATCTATAGATGCTCATTTTATGATTGAGCAGCTGCAATTCCTTAAGCAAGGATTTATACCTAACTGGATCCGGAATGCCTTCCCGGTCCATGATGTTGATTTCCTCCTGTATTTCCCGTCTCTGTTTCTCCAATATTCCCATAGCAACCTGATTCAGACAGTCAGATAAAAATATATCTATGTTATCATACTCTATATTTCTTTGAAATAGTTCTGCCAATTTCTTAATATCTTCTTTTGACTCCAAATGGTTCAACACTTGTGCTTCGCTGACCTCTCCTTTTCTATCCAACAAGTTTTTCACAATCTCCACTATCCGTTGATATAATGGTTCTTGTAAAGTCAAACCTTCCAGACCTTTCAGGACTTTTCGGGCTATAGATGCATCCTGTACCATAAGGTTCACTAAATAAGCTTCAGCTCTGATTGTACCGGGCTTCAGGACGCTTGAACTTAATTTGTTTTTAGTATACCTATAATTACCAGTTCTATTCCTTTGCTGCTTAATTTGCTTCTGCCCTGCGGCTTGTACTTTTGCAATCTGATCATATATAGCCCGTGAGCGGATACCTAATAATGATTCCAATTCCTTTATATAAGCATCTCTCTCAATGTAATTTTCAACTGTCGCAAGTACTTCTGCTGCAGCACTTGCATACTTTACTTTACCTTCTACGGAATTTAAATCATGTTGTTTACGCAGCTTGAATAGTTTGTATTCGATAAAGGGCAGACTTTTATCCATAAGCTTTCGGAAGTATTCAGGCCCATACATTTTGAGTATCTCATCCGGATCCAGTTCTTTTGGAAACTCCATAACACGCGGTTTACAGCCTGCTTCCTGTAATATATCAAGTGCGCGCATAGCAGCCTTTTGGCCGGATGTATCACCATCATAAGCAATATATATATCAGGACTATACCGCCGCATTAGCTTGGCCTGCTCTGCCGTCAATGAGGTGCCCAATGTTGCCACAGCCTGCGAAAACCCAAACTGATGCAATGAAATTACATCCATATAACCTTCCACAAGAATTAAAAATTCCAATGGTTTTACTTTTGCGGCAAGGTGTAATCCGAAGAGGTTTCTGCTTTTGTTAAATACAGGAGTATCGGGGGAATTAAGGTATTTAGGCAGGGAATCATCCAAAACTCTGCCTCCAAAACCCAGTATGGCACCTCTTCTATTGAAAATCGGAAACATGATCCGATTGCGAAATCTGTCGTAAATACTTTCTTTATCACTGCCTTGAACAGTGATTCCGGCTTTTAACAACTGTTCGTCGGTATAACCTACTTTTAGCAGATGGTCTCTGGCACTATTCCAGCTGCTTGGAGCATATCCCAAGCCAAATTTTCTTATTGTATGCATATCCAGCCCGCGGGAATAGAGATAATCGAGAACTCTCTTCCCTTCAGCTTTCATCAGATTCTGATGAAAAAAACGGGCACATTCTTTATTGATATCGTATAAATGCTGCCTTTCATTCTGTTCCTGAGCAGCACGCTTTGCATCAGTGCCTTCAGGAAGGGAAACACCGGCTCGTTCTGCCAGATATTTCATGGCTTCAATAAAGTCCATCCGTTCCATATTCATTACAAAGGTAACGACATTGCCCCCCTCACCACACCCAAAACAATGATATATTTGTTTCTCTGGTGATACATGAAAGGATGCTGTCTTTTCATTATGAAACGGACATAGGGCAAAATAGCTTCTTCCGCTGGGCTTCAATGCCACATATTCGCTTACAACATCTACGATATCGTTTCTTGATACCACCTCATCAATCCAGTCTTCGGGAAACCATATCAATACACTTCACCTGTTTCCGTCTGTTTCCGTATATATATGTTCGCCAAATCATTAAATTTTCCTTCTTTTTTATTCATCCAGTACTATCAAATTTTTCCAAACCATAATACAAGAAAACACATACATATACACAATTCGACATTATTTTATATATTCCTGCAGGGTTCAAATTAATTAGATCTGACTCCATGAGGAAGGTATAAATAATTCATGGAAGACTCTTAGGGCATAGCGGTCAGTCATCCCAGCAATATAGTCACAAACTGCTTGTTCTTCGCCATATTGACATATATAAGCCCTATATTCTTTTGGAAGGGTATCCGGATGCCGTATTAAGTGCTTAAACAACTCTTCCAGGACATACATAGCCTTTTTTTCTTCAGCCTTGGCAAAAGAATCAATATATACTGCCTGAAACATAAAATTCCGAAGCTTTTCCGTAGCCTCTCCTATTAAGGGGCTCATTGCCACCCTGTCTTTCCCTGCGCTATTGTATATAATATCCTTCACCATTGTATCTATTCTTTCATTATGAGTTTTACCAAGAATCTCTATACAATCTCTCGGTAAATCTTCCTGTGATATAATCCTGGCTCTGATTGCATCATCGATATCATGGTTGATATACGCAATACGATCGCTTAATGACAATACTTGCCCTTCTAAAGTAGATGGTTTTCCAGATTTTGTATGATTCAAAATTCCATCCCGAACCTCCCAGGTCAAATTCAGCCCATTATTTCCTTCCAAAACATCCACAACTCGGAGGCTGTGCTTATTGTGCTGGAATCCTTTAGAGGAAATCTCGTTAAGCAGACGTTCACCGGTATGTCCAAATGGGGTATGTCCAAGATCGTGGCCCAAAGACATTGCCTCTGTTAAATCTTCATTTAGACGAAGAGCACGGGCTATAGTACGTGCAATCTGTGATACCTCCAGGGTATGAGTTAAACGGGTCCGGTAATGATCGCCTTCCGGGGATATAAATACCTGGGTCTTATGCTTTAACCTTCTGAAAGATTTACAGTGGAGGATTCTGTCCCGATCTCTTTGAAACTCTGTTCGAATGTCACAGGGATCGGAGGGACGCATGCGTCCTTTGCTATTCCTGCTTTTTGCAGCCAGCGGAGACAGATTTCTTTCCTCCAGCTCTTCCAATACCTCCCGAATCATGCTGCAACCTCCAATCTGCCGGTATATCAGACGATCCCCGGCTTTAGATCTGTATCTTCCGATTTACGGCTTTAAACCCCAATTTCCTGATTGCTAGTATATATATACCACAACAAGGATATTTAATCCTGCTTTTAGTTATTTAATATGCTTCTTGTTTGCATAAAAAAGGTATTGCCCCTTAGTCTTATTAAGTGACAATACCCCTGATTCTGCTTAAACAGATATAATAAGAATACTGATCTTTATTTTCAATTTCATCTGATTTTTGCTGCTTTACTTACTATGTTTAATTTTTGCCTGTGCAGCAGCAAGTCTGGCAATGGGCACCCGGTAAGGAGAACAAGATACATAGTCCAGACCCAGCATATGGCAGAATTCTATGGAGTCAGGGTCACCGCCATGTTCACCACAGATACCAAGTTTAATGTCAGGCCGTGTCTTGCGCCCAAGTTCCACTGCGATCTGCATTAACTTACCTACACCTGTCCGATCAAGCTTGGCTGTGAGATCGGCTTCAAAGATTCCAGCCTCGTAATAGTCTTCAAGAATCCTTCCGGCATCGTCACGGCTCAATCCGTAAGTCATTTGGGTCAGATCATTGGTGCCAAATGAGAAGAATTCTGCTTCCTTGGCTATTTCATCTGCAGTCAGTGCTGCTCTCGGAATCTCTATCATTGTACCTACCAGATATTTAAGCTCGACACCTGATTCCTCAATCATTTTATTTGCTGTATCTACAATAGTATTTTTTACATATTGCAATTCCTTCAATTCACAAACAAGGGGAATCATTATTTCTGGAACTATATCATATCCTTTTTCCTTTTTAACTTCCAATGCAGCTTCAATGATTGCCCGGGTCTGCATCTCGGCAATTTCAGGGTATGAAACGGCCAAACGACAACCGCGATGACCCAGCATAGGATTTAGTTCCTTCAGGTTTGCAACTACTCCCTTCAGACGCTCAAAACTGATTCCCAGTTCCGATGACAGTTTTTCTATGTCCGCATCCTCATGGGGCAGGAATTCATGGAGCGGAGGATCAAGGAGTCGTATGGTAACAGGCCTGTCCTTCATAACCTCATAAACACCTTTGAAGTCCTCTTTTTGCATAGGCAGTATCTGGTCCAATGCCTTTCTTCTTTCCTGTGGACTGGAAGCAACTATCATCTTCTGGAAAGCCGGAATTCTTTCAGCATCAAAGAACATATGCTCTGTACGGCACAGTCCAATACCTTCGGCACCAAACTCCACTGCTTGCTTAGCATCTTTGGGAGAATCGGCATTTGTTCTTATTTTCAGATCCCGTATTTCATCTGCCCAATCCATTATAGTTTTAAAGTATCCGGTAACAGCAGGTTCCTGAGTGGAAATAACCTCACCATATACATAGCCGGTGCTTCCGTCCAAAGATATTATGTCGCCTTCTTTATAAGTAACACCGTTTACGGTTAAGGTGCCTGCTTTTTCATTTACACTGACAGCAGAACAACCAGCAACGCAACATGTACCGATACTGCGTGCCACAACAGCTGCATGAGAAGTCATGCCACCGCGGGAGGTAAGAATACCTTCCGATGCATACATGCCTTCGATATCTTCAGGTGAAGTTTCCTCACGGACTAACACAACTTTTTCTCCTCTATCAGCTGCTGCTTTTGCTTTTTCTGCCGAGAAATATATAGAACCGACAGCTGCGCCGGGTGATGCAGGCAGACCTTTTGCAATTGGCTTGGCTTTTTTCAAGGCTTCGGGTTTGAAAGAAGGATGTATCAAAGTTTCCAATTGTTTCGGTTCTACTTTCATAATTGCTTCTTCTTTTGTAAGCAGACCTTCAGATACCAGATCTACCGCTATCTTTACTGCTGCTTGCGCGGTTCTCTTGCCATTACGCGTCTGAAGAATATAAAGCTTGCCTCTTTCTATAGTAAACTCCATATCTTGCATGTCACGATAATGTAACTCCAGCCTCTTGGCTATATTTACAAACTGATCGTATACCTCAGGGTTAGTCTTTTGTAAATCAGAAATCGGATTTGGTGTTCTGATTCCTGCTACCACGTCTTCACCCTGGGCATTCATCAGGAACTCACCATAAAGCTCCTTTTCACCCGTAGAGGGATTACGAGTAAAAGCAACACCTGTACCGGAGTCATTACCCAGATTACCGAATACCATTAACTGTACATTAACAGCAGTTCCCCAGTTGCCCGGTATGTCATTCATTCTCCTGTAAACTATAGCCCTGGGATTGTTCCAGGACCTGAATACAGCCTTAACAGCTTCTATCAGCTGTTCTTTTGGCTCCTGCGGAAATTCCATCCCTTTTTCCTGCTTATACAGTTCCTTGTATTTCTTTGCTGCTTCCTTCAAATGTTCTGCTGTGAGTTCTTCATTGGATTCTTTGCTGTACTTTTCCTTAATTTCATTTAATACAGCATCAAATTTTGATCTTTCAATACCCATTACTACATCTGAAAACATTTGAATAAATCTTAAGTAGCAGTCATAGGCAAATCGTTCGTTGTTTGTTAATACAGCAAGGCCTTCTACCGTATCATCATTCAAACCTAAATTTAAAACGGTATCCATCATGCCTGGCATGGAAACACGTGCGCCGGAGCGTACAGAAACCAAAAATGGATTTTCTTTATCACCAAATTTTTTTCCTGAAACTTGCTCCAGTTTTTCCATAGCAGCATATATCTGAGAAATTATATCATCAGACAACACTTGTCCATCTTCATAGTAGCGCATACAAGACTCAGTAGTAACTGTGAAGCCTTCAGGAACCGGCAGACCCATACCAATCATTTCTGCCAGATTTGCTCCTTTTCCTCCTAATAGGTTTCTCATGCTGGCATTGCCCTCATTAAATAGGTAAACATACTTTTGACTCATTAAGGATTCCCCCTTGTAAGTTGTATTTATATAATTTCACTTCTTGGAATTAATATACAAAATACATTTATGAAAACAAATCAAGATATGATCTGGACTGAATTTGCAGCTCAAGCTTTTGTTGAATATAAGCGGGCAGTACCTTGTTAAGATCCTTTCTTACATTTGATGATAAAGGCATCTTATAAGTCTGACCCAGGTCAGAATCCAAAACAGCTTGTATGATACTGGCAGTATCATCATCTACGGGAATTCCACCATCGAGGAATTTTCCCGTTTCCTTAACCAATATTGCAGGTTGAAAACCGCTGATCTGCAGTATCTTTATTTCAGTCAGAAGGGTTATATCCAATGGAAGGCAATCTCCGTAGGATAAATGGGATAATCCATACAAAAGCAATGTAAACAAGGGAAGATTATTTTCCCCCGCAGTCGCTATCGCTTCTGCCAGATTGACTATATAGGTTGCGGAATATAATCTATCCAAATCACCTCGTATATCAAAAAATGTATTTTTTACATCAGTCTGGTTTAATATATATATTTCACGATAAGGCAGCAACATAATTTCGCCATGGCAAAAAAGTTGTGAATAGGTAAGAAACCTGTTTTTGGGTTTCCTTGCCCCTCTTGCTAATATAAGAATTTTGCCTAAATCGGGGGATAAAACTGTTAACAGACGATCGGATTCATTCCGATTTTTTACCCTAAGCACAATCCCTTCAGTTCGGATTTGTCTCATACTAAATTTTCTCATCCTTTTTTGAATCTTCATATTTGTCTGCACTGCTGCTCAAATCTGCCATATTCTCATCACTATAGGGTTCTTTCTCCAAAGCCCTGTAAAACATATAGGCACTTATATGACCTGTTTTTTCGAACATACTCCACAATAACTGCAACAACTTAAACTGCCTCCTTTTTATGTG